>JAUNBV010000014.1:17490-21045 GCA_030526885.1 Syntrophomonadaceae bacterium | reverse complement strand
CGTAAGCGGCTGATGCTGAGCAGGGAGGCGCTGCGGTCCAGGATGCGCAGTACCATTTTTTCGCCATGGATGGTGGGCAGGGTGGAAACGCGAAAATCTGTTTCCTGTCCGTCGATGGTGAGCAGGAAATGCCCGTCCTGGGCCAGCCGCTTTTCGGCGATATCCAGTTCAGCCAGAATTTTGATGCGCGATATGACCGCATTTTGGATATGGGCAGGCAGCGAGGGCAGTTCGTACAGCTCGCCGTCCACCCGCAATCGTAAGCGCAGGCGATCGCCCTGCGGCTCCAGATGGATATCGCTGCAATGTCCCCGCACCGCCTGATGCAGTATAGCGTCCACCACCCGGATTACCGCGCCGTCGCTTTCGCCGCTCATGGTACGGGACGCAGAGGGTTCCCGGTTCAGCGCGGTTAAAAACTGCTCCGCCGGCGCATCTCCACCGAAGGCCAGGTATTGCCGCACCGCCAGCGCCAGCTCGGCTGCGTCGGCCAGCACCGGTATAACATCGGCATCGACCGCTATCAGCACATCGTCCAGTACCGCCCGATCCAGCGGGTCCGCCATCGCCACCAGCAGCGAACCCTGTTCGAACGCATAGGGCAGCACGCTGTGGCGGCGAATGAGTTCCAGCGGCAGGCTGTGCAGGGCCGCGGCGTCCACCGGCTCCCGGCTCAGGATTACAAAAGGGCGTCCCAACAGCTCGGCGCGCACTTCCAGCAACCGCCGCGTGCTCACATAGCCCTTTGCCGCCAGCCAGTCGGCGGGCGCCGCCTGCTCCCGCGCCGCATGGCACTGCTCCGGAGTGATATCGCCCTGCTCCAGCAGGTATTTTAACAGTTCATCGTAATCCAGCACGGCCAAAATCTCCTGGCAAAGGTTTTATTTCATTATAGCATGTTATCGTAGCTGCCGGTCTGAAATTTATGATAATTCTTTAAAAGCAAAATTATCAAGGGGCAGACAGGATTTTCTGGCTAGGGTATGGAAATATTGCGATAAATGCAAGCTATTAAACGGTGATACGGCTAGTGCTATGAAGGAGTGGATGACGATGCCCGAACTGCGATATGACCTGGTGAAGAAAACGTGGGTTTCGGTGGCCGGTGACCGGGCCCTGCGCCCCAACGATTTCCCGCTGGCCCGCAAAAACTTGGAAGCTGCCGTGAGTCTGTTTTGTCCCTTTTGCGAGGGTAACGAGCAATACACCCCACCGGAGCTGGCGGTGCGCCGCAACGCGCCCGGCGAGCCCAATACCCCCGGTTGGGATCTGCGCGTAATCCCCAATAAATACGCCGCTTTTGAGCTGACCGGGGAATTCGTGGAGCAGCGCAACGGCATGTATCGCTCCTGCACCGGGCTGGGTACCCATGAGGTGGTGGTGGAATCGGCGCAGCATGATTTGGAGTTTCATCAGTTTGATCGGGCGCGGATACACATGCTGATAAAGGTATTGGTTGAACGCTATCGGGTGCTGGCGCAGGATCCGCGCATCCGCTACATTCAGATCTATAAAAACCGCGGCATGGTGGCCGGCGCGTCACTGGAGCACAGTCACAGCCAGATTGTGGCCCTGCCGCTTGTGACCCGCGAAAACCAGGGAATGCCCGACTACTATGAAGCCAACGGACGCTGTCTGCTGTGCGATATGATGGAGCAAGAGTTTAAGCGGCCGGAGCGCCTAATCTTTGAGGGCGAGCACTTCATCATCATGTGCCCCTTCGCTCCGCGCTTTCCTTATGAAAGCTGGATTGTGCCCCGCGACCATGCGGAGAATTTCGGCGACATGACCCCGGGGGAGATGGAGGAGCTGTCATCCCTGCTGTATCATTACAGCCGGGCGGTGATAGATGGCTTGAGCAACCCGGCCTTTAATTATGTCGTCAACACCGCCCCGGTCAATTCCGGTCCCACCCCCGGTTATCACTGGTACTGGGAAATCGTGCCCCGGCTGCTGATTGAATCGGCGGTGGAAGTAGCCAGCGGTATCCATATGAATCCCGTCGCGCCGGAGCTGGCGGCCCCTATGTTGCGGGAAGCCCTGCTCGCCGCGATGAATGCGGGAGTATGATCATGCGCCGCCTGTGGCCCAGTTTGTATGTGGACGGGCTGAGGGATATTCCGCTGTCGGAGTTGAAAGCGCGGGGTATCGACAGCCTGATTTTTGATTTGGACAATACCATCACCGGCTGGAACCGCAATGAGCTCAGTGATGATACCGTTGCGTGGTTCACGGAATTAAGGGCGCAGGGATTTAAAGCCCTGATCCTATCGAATAATCACGCCCCCCGCATCGAGATGGTAGCCCGGGCGTTGGATATACCTTTTGTCGAGGAAGCCGGAAAGCCTCGCCGCCGGGCGTACCTTCTGGCGCTGGAGGTTTTGGACAGCGCCCCGGACGCGGCGGCGATAGTGGGAGATCAGATATTTACCGATACGCTGGGCGGCAACCGCGCCGGGCTGATGACCATACTGGTGCGGCCTTTGGCGTGGCGGGAATTCCCCGGAACCAAAGTGTCCCGGACGTTTGAAAAGCCGGTGTTGTGGTGGCTGTGGCTGCGCCGTGAACGCGGACGGATTTACGAATGAGAAGCCGGCGAGGGGGCGAGGGGGGCTTTACCCTAATGGAGCTGGTGTGTGTGCTGGCGCTATTAGGCATTATCGCGCTCATTGCCCTTCCCCGTTTGCAACCGCTGCTGTCACAAATGGAACTGCGCGGCGAAGCCCGGCGCATGGCCGGTATCATGCGCGATTGCCGCAGCCAAGCGGTGCTTGATGGAACCGCGTCGGAAATTATTTTTCATACCGGCGCCACCCCTCCTATGTACAGGGCCAGAGCGGGCGGTGGTGATCGCGTGACATACGAGTTGGCAGAGGGAGTGAACTACGTAGGAATCACTACCTTCACCCGCCGGGTAGGCGGCAGCCCGGCCTGCGCGTTCTTCAGCAATGGCCGCAGCGACGGCGGCACCGTGGCCTTGACCGATGGCAGCGATATCATATATGTCATTGTTTATCCCTCCACCGCCCGTGTGCGTATTTCCCGGCAGCCTCCTTCATAAATTTGCCGCCCACCGCATATATATGTCGGGAGCGGCAGGGGGCCAGACCGTAGCGGTCTTAACGGGGGAAGGAGCAATGAGGATGGAAAGCGGCAAAAACCTTATCCTGGTTGGATTTATGGGTAGCGGTAAAAGCGCCACCGGCCTGCGTCTGGCCCAGAAAATAAAGTGGGATTTCGTTGATATGGATCGCGAGATCGAACGCATAACCCATATGAGCGTGGCGGAGTTGTTTCGGCGCTATGGGGAAGTGCGCTTTCGCTCGGAAGAAAAGTTGTTGGTGGGAAAACTGTGCGCCCGCGAGCGGCTGGTGATAGCCACCGGCGGCGGGGTGCTGGCGCAGGAGGAAAACCTGCGCCTCCTGCAGCAGTGCGGCACCCTCATCTATCTGGAGGCGTCGCCGCAGGAAATATTCAAACGCGTGAGCCGCAAAAAGAATACCCGCCCGCTGCTGAGAAAGGGCTTCAGCGTGGAAGATATCGCCCGCCTGCTGG
>JAUNBV010000014.1:0-17480 GCA_030526885.1 Syntrophomonadaceae bacterium | reverse complement strand
CGAACCCGTCTATAAGGAAGCCGCGGTGCATATTAAAACCGATGGGCGGGATATTGAGCAGATTGTGGATGATATATTGAAACGCTTAAACCAGTAACCGGCAGGCCAGCCCCAACGGCAGCAGCCATCGCTCCGCCGCCTCCGGCGCGGGCGCGTCTCCGGCGCGGAGCATTCCCGCCGCATCGAGTGTGGTTACCGTACTGCGGCTGATATCCGCCGCCATATCCGCATACCGTCCATTATGCTCTGCGCTGCCGCAGAGTATTATATTGTCCGGGCGCAGTTGGTGCAGCCGTTCCAGGTCGTTGAACGCCCGGCTCAGTTCCGGCCGCAGCGAAAGGGCCGGGCGGGTGGCGCCCTCCCCGGCGTTCAGCGAGCGCAAAAACAGCGGCCGTCGGTTGGCGTAAGCCGCCAGCAGCAGGCGACCCGGTTCCGTATACAGCAAAACGATGGGGTCGGGATGGTGAGCGCGCACAATCAAGCGGTGCAGGGCGTCGGCCTCGGATTCCGCCGCCGCCAATCTCAGCCTGCTGCGGGCGCACAATTGCTCCAGCGCCTCCGCAGGAGCGCGCCTGATAGCCGCAAAAAACACCTCCTGCGTGACCCGGCCGTTCTCTTCCCGTTTGGCCCCGGGGACGATGTCGCTCACCGTTTCCTCCGGCGGCAGGGGCAGGAAGGTCAGCGCCTGCAGGCGTGCGGCCGCGCGCAGTTCATGCAGCGGCATGGGCGGCAGTTTTAATGTGCGGCTGTAAACACTGGCGGCGGGAATGGCCGCCACGGTGCGCTGGCGCTGCAGTTTCATCTCCCGCACCACGCTTTGCAGCTTGCGCAGCAGGGCGGCAAAGTCCCAGATAACGCCGCCCTCTACCCAACCGGGGAGCAACTCTTCCTCGCGGTATTGCAGCCACTCCGGCTCCCGGCTGCCTGACCGTAATTGCGCCACCCGCAGATAGCGGTCGCCGATATCCAGCCCCACCGCGGTTTTGCCTCGCAATAATGCCATATTTACCACCCTTCGTAAGTGTCGCGGCGGTCGCCGTACCAGGCGCGCCAGCGCGTGGCAGCCCGCACCGCGCCATCTTCCTCCGCCCATTTGACGTCGCTGAGCCGCAGCAGGCGCGCTCCGGTTTCCATTTCCCGTACCCATTGCAGCAGCGCCTCGTTACTCCCGCCCACCTCCGCCTCTATTATCAGCGCGGGCAGGCCCGCGGCATCGCCTGTGCCTTCATCATCATATATCTTCAGCTCATGAATAAAACAACCGCTAAGTTCAGCGGCTTGTCCCAGTGCAGTAAGCACGGCGTCGATTTCGCGGTGGGCAGGCAAAAGCGTCAAGACCGCGCTGTTGCCGGGTTGCTCCCCCGTGGCGGCGGGATTAGCGATAGCCGCTTGCAACTGCTGCTGCATCAGCGCGTGGCGTTCCCTTAGGGCGTCATGCTCGGTCAGCACCGGCTCTACCAAGAAGCGCCAGCTTATGAAAGCCACCAAAGCGCAGCCTGCCAGCAGCAACAAAGCCCTTTCCCGGCGAGTCATGATCATAGCGCGGGCACCTCCGTTTCCGCGCGCAAAGTGAAGGCGTAGAGTTGCCGTGAATCATCCCAGCGGCACTCTGCCGCCTGCGCCTCCGTCAGCCAGGGGGCAGCCGCCATCTGGGCCGCCAAATCCGGTAGCGCGGCATAGTTTTGAGCATGACCAATTAGCGTAAAATCAGTGGCGGTCAGCACCGCCTCATTTATTGATAGCCCCTCAATATCCAGGGCCGCCGACCAATCCAGCAGGGGCGACAAAGCCGCCGCAGTCTGTGTCAGTTCCGCCAGCGCCTGCCGGCGTTGCTCCGCTTGCTCGGCGGCCAAACGCTCTTCCGGCAACGCGGCATATAACGCTGACTCGGTTTGCATCACCGTGAGTTCCGCTTCCCACGCTGCCATCTGCCGCTGCAAGGCGGCACGGTAACCGCCCAGCAGCAGCGCCGGCAACAGGAGCAGCGCGGCTAATGCCAGCCATTTGCCCCGCCGCCGGTTTCTTTCCTGCCGGGCTGCCTCCCGGTAGTTCATCAGGTCAAGCTCGTGTTCCTGGGCTTTTAACAACTTAAACATGATATCCCTCCATTGTTATTGTAGCGCTTATGAAGGCGTCAAAGAAGTTGCTGTCAGGAATAATTATGTATGCTGACAGCATGACCGGCGCACTTGTACCGCAGGCCATGAACCGCGAGGGGTACAAAAATAAAAACCTATGGCTTCAGGCAGGAAAAACGCAGGGTGATGCTGTATATATAACCAGAATAGCAAAATAATTTTCAGGAGGGGTATTTGTGAAAAAGAATGTAATGAAGAAAATGGTGCTGCTGTTATGCCTGGCGTTCATGATGTGCGTAGTGGCTGGCTGCGGCGGCGAAGCTACCGGCGATCAGCCGGGGGTTACCGATGAACCGGGCGCCACGTCCGGCGATGTGATTAAACTGGGGTACCTGGGAGCAAAGACGGGCGCTGTAGCCAATTACGGCATCCCGGCGGAAAAAGGTATGATCATGGCGATTGAAGAGATCAATGCCGCCGGCGGCGTATTGGGAATGCAACTGGAAGGTATTTATGAGGACAACAAGGGTGAGACCAGCGAAATTGCCACCATTACGCAAAAATATATCACCCGCGATAAAGTGGCCGCATTAGTCGGCGATCCCTGCACCGGCTTGACCATCGCCGCCGCAAAAATCGCGCAGGACAATGAAATAGTCCTCTTCTCCGGCGGAGCCACCGGCACCGGCGTGGTGGAAGTGGGCGACTATATTTTCCGCAACACCTTGCTGGACGCCTATGCCGGCCCCATCGTAGTGGATTGGATGATAAACGAACAGGGCTGGACCGACGTCGCGGTCATCACCTCGATGAACAACGGCTACAGCACTGCGCTCACCCCGGTATTCGTGGATGCCATCAATGCTGCGGGCGGCAACATTGTAATTGAAGAAAGCGTCAATGACGGCGACATCGACTACACCGCCCAGGTGACCAACATCAAAAACGCTGATCCCGATGTGATTGTATTCACCGGCTACTATACCGAAGCGGCATTGATCATGGCCGAAGTACAGAAAAAAGGCATGGATATCAATATGATCGGCGGCGACGGCCTTTACGGCCTGGACTTGGGCAAACTGGGCGGCAGCGCGGTTGAAAACAAAGTCATGTTTTACTGCGGCTTCTCCAGTGACACCCCCAGTCCCGAAACGGCTGCGTTTATCGAAGCCTATCGCGCCCGCTGGAACGAAGACCCCGACATGTTCTCCGCGCAGTATTATGACGCGGTAAACATCCTGGCCTATGCCATGACCGAAGCCAACAGCGCCGATCCTAAGGTATTCAAGGACTACATCGCCACTCTGGACAACTATCCCGGCGTCTCCGGCGCCACCACCATCGATTCCGAGACCCGTGAGCCCAGGAAGGGCACCGTATTCCTGCAGACCCCGGTGCAGAACCCCGAAGCGCTGGAAGGCTGGGAATTCAAACTGGTGGAAGCCATCGAAGTGGAAGTATAACCGCAAGCTCTTAAAAACTATTAAGCCAACGCCGTCCCCGGGCCTCTCTGATGAGGGCGCCCGGGGGCTTGGTGTGACCGCGAAACGGAAAAAATATGGTGAAACCGGGTATATTTTTGCGCAGGCGGTAGCTTCCTGTGTTAAAATATGCTTGAGTTTGCAAAGCGGAGGCCTATTATGCTGCTGGAACAGCTATTAAACGGATTGACCCTGGGCAGCAGCTATGCCCTGATTGCTCTGGGTTACACCATGGTATACGGCATCATTCAGCTTATCAATTTCGCCCATGGCGAGATATATATGATTGGAGCCTTTGCGGGCCTGCTTTTAGTCACCGCATTTGACGTGAATATTTTCGTTGCCATTTTGGGCGCCATGGTGTTCTGTATGATACTGGGCATGGTGATCGAACGCATCGCCTACCGTCCGCTGCGCGGCAAATCATCGCGCCTGTCGGCACTGATTTCCGCTATCGGCGTATCCATTTTTCTCTCCACCCTGATGGTGCTCATCCGCGGCACCAACACCACCCGCTATCCCGAAGACATCATCCACCAGACCACCTATACCATCGGCAGTATAGACATTTCCTCATTACAGATTGTCATTCTGCTGTTGTCGGCCTGTCTGATGATCGCGCTGCAGCTCATGATTCGCCGCACCCGCATCGGCAAGGCGATGCGCGCCTGCTCACAGGATTTGGACGCTGCCGCCCTGATGGGCATTAACGTCAACCGCATCATCGCCTTTACTTTCGCCGTAGGTTCAGCGCTGGCCGCAGCCGGCGGCGTGATGGTAGCGGTTTACTACAACGCCTTGTGGCCTTATATGGGCACCATGGCCGGATTAAAAGCTTTTTGCGCCGCCGTGTTGGGCGGCATCGGCTCCATCCCCGGCGCCATGCTGGGCGGACTGTCTTTGGGAGTAATGGAGATAATGGGCGTGGCTTATATTTCTTCGTCGTATAAGGATGCCATCGCCTTCGCGGTATTGATACTGGTACTGCTGATCAGGCCCCAGGGTATCCTGGGCCAGAAAATATCCAAGAAAGTCTAGTGCCTGGCGGCACTGAAAGGAGAAGCGAATGGACGCTTTCCTGTCACAATATATAGATCCCTACTATCTTCGTATCATGATATTGATCGGGATCAACCTCATTCTGGTCCTCGGCTTAAACATAATCACCGGGGTTACCGGGCAGCTCTCCATGGGGCACGCCGGCTTTATGAGTCTTGGCGCTTATACCTCCGCCATCCTGTCGGTGCAATTCGGCACCCCCTTTGTGGTATCGCTGCTGGCCGGGGCCATGGTAGCGGTAGTGTTCGGCTTCGTCATCGGTATCCCCACGCTGCGGCTGGAGGGCGACTATCTGGCCATGGTCACCATCGGCTTTGCCGAAATCGTGCGCGTGTTTTTCTTAAACTTCAAGCCCGGCGGCAAAGCCGTGGGCCTGTCCGGCATACCTCAGGAGACCAATTTCGCGTTGGTATGGGTGCTGGTTATCATCATAATCTACTTCAATTATCGCTTGCTCAATTCCCGCACCGGCCGCGCCCTGTTCGCCATACGCGAAGACGAGATCGCGGCCGAGAGCAGCGGCATCAATATTAGCAAGCTCAAAGTCATGGCCTTTGTTATCGGGGCCTTTTTGGGCGGCTTGGGCGGCGGCCTTTACGCCCACTATATGTACTACATCAGCCCGCAGGATTTCGGCTTTATGAAATCCATCGAATTGTTGAACATGGTGGTGCTGGGCGGCATGGGCAGCATCCCCGGCGCTATTTTGGGCACCACGGTGCTTACCCTGGCTCCGGAGTTGCTGCGCGTAGTCGCCGAGTACCGCCTGCTGTTTTACGGCGCGCTGCTGGTGATCCTGATGATCTTCCGCCCCAACGGTCTGCTGGGAGACGTGCGCTGGTATGATATCAGGCAGCGGCTTTTTAAGCGTCACCAGTCGGAACGAGGGTAGTTTTTAAGCCGGTTTTACGCCAACGCTATATCGGGGCCGTCGTCCGACAACCGGCAATGGCCTTTGGAGGCGTTAAGGGGCAAGGAGCAATATAGTTATTCCATGTCACAATGGGGGATAATATGAGCATAGTGTTGCAGCTTCAAAAAATAAGTCAGGAATTCGGGGGCCTGCGGGCGCTGGATATGGTCAGCCTCAGCGTTGAGGAAGGCGCTATCTTTGGCATAATCGGTCCCAACGGCGCCGGCAAGACCACCCTGTTCAACATTATCAGCGGCATTTATACCCCCACCTCGGGTCGGCTCATTTATCTGGGCCAGGAGATTCAAGGGCTGAAAGCCTGGCAAGTAGCGCGGATGGGTATCGCCCGCACCTATCAAAACATCCGTCTGTTCCAAAAGCTCTCTGTGCTGGATAATGTGCGGGTGGGCGGTTATGGTCGGGAAAGAGGCGGGTTTATAGGCGATGTGCTCACCCTGCCCGGAGCGCGGCGGCAGGAAAAAGAGACCATGGAGCGCACTAAAGAGCTGCTGGATTTTATGGGCTTGTATGAGCGGCGCTGGGATTATGCCGTAAATCTGGCTTATGGTGAGCAGCGGCGGCTGGAGATAGCCCGCGCGCTGGCGCTGGACCCGCAATTGCTGTTGCTGGATGAACCCGCCGCCGGCATGAACCCGCAGGAAAAGGAAGAACTGATGGCAACCATCCGCCTTATCCGCGAGCAGCGCGACATCACCATCTTGCTGGTGGAGCACGACATGAACCTGGTAATGAATATCTGTGAACACATCGCGGTGCTGGATTACGGGAGCAAGATTGCCGAAGGGACCCCGGAGGATATCAAGCGCAATGAACAGGTTATTCACTCCTATCTGGGTGCATAGCCATAATCAACGGTAAATAAAGCGCCGGGCCAGGCCGATTAGGAGGCGGGTATGCCTAATTTTCAGGAATCACTTCACCATATGCGCGACGATTTGGTGGCCTTTACCGAGCGCATCTCCCTGCGCGACCTGCTGGGCATCCTGCTGGGCTCCGCCATAGTGGCGGTGGGCATGCAGGGGGTCATCATCCCCGCCGGGCTGCTCACCGGTGGCGTCAGCGGCGTCGCCATCATCGTGGCTCGCCTGACCGCCTGGGACATAGGCCTGCTGTATCTGCTGATGAACATCCCTATCTTCATCGCCGGTTTTCGCAGCATCAGCTACCGCTTCGCCCTGTACAGCCTGGTGGGCACTTTGAGCCTGAGCGGCTTTCTCACGCTGTTTGCCTGGCTGGGCGTAAACTTTGGGGTGGACGACCTGTTGCTCTCCACCGTTCTGGGCGGCGTTATCACCGGGCTTGGCAGCGGCATCAACCTGCGCTGTCACGGTTCCGGCGGGGGACTGGACATCATTGCGGTGATGATGAAACGCTACCGTGGCGTAAACATCGGCAGCACCATGATGGCCGGCAATATCATAGTTCTGGCCGCCTTTTTATTCTTTTCCAACATTGAAATGGTGCTGTTCTCCGCCATCGGCTTCTTTATATCCTCCCGTACCATCGATGCGGTGGAAAGCGGCCTGTCGGTAACCAAAACCGCCTTTATCATCTCCTCCCAGAATGAGGAGATCAGAACCCACATCATGGAAAACCTCCATCGCGGCTGCACCATTATCGACGGCCATGGCGGCTGGTCCGGCCAGGATTACAAAGTCATCATGGTCACCGTGGCCCGCAATCAGCTCCCCCACCTGAAAGAAATAGTGTTTACTTTTGACCAGCATGCTTTTGTCATCGTACACGACAGCACGGAAGTCATCGGGCGGGGGTTCAAAGCCGGGGATGCCGATTTTTGACATCCTTTCGCCCCCAAACGTTTTATCATCATAACCGCTCATAAAACGGCATGAAACCGCCCGCCATAAACCCCCATTGATTATTTTGGCGATATACCTTTTTTAAACCGTCTTGCTCATCGCCCCCCCAAATTAATATGTCATGCCCCGCCCCGCTGGCGAATAAGCTGTAACAATCCTTTTACTCAGGAGGACGGCTATGCAGAATCACATTCGTAAGCGAGCAGTGCTGTTGGCGAGGCATGTACTAGTTACCGAGGACACCGTGCGGCAAACCGCTGAGGTTTTTGGCATCTCTAAATCCACGGTACACAAGGACTTGCAGGAGCGGTTGCCGCGCATCGACCAGGAGCTGGCGCGCCGGGTGCGGGAGGTGCTGGAGCATAATAAGGCGGAGCGGCACCTGCGCGGCGGCGAGGCCACGCGAAAGAAATACGAAACCATTCGCGTATTGGATAGCGGGTCGGGTCCGTAAGCGTAACACCAAGCGCATTTAAAATTTAATAAGGTGGTATTTCGCCCCGATTCACGTTACAATATAAAAATAAAAAACCTCAATCATTACGTCAGGATCGGGGGAAAACCCTAATGTGGTTCGTAGACGATATCGGAATAGATTTGGGCACTGCCAGTGTATTGGTATATGAAAAGAAGCGGGGCATCGTACTGCACGAGCCGTCGGTGGTAGCCATCAACAACCGCACCGGCGTCACGCTGGCCGTAGGCGAGGAGGCCCGCAAAATGCTGGGGCGCACCCCGCATTATATCAGCGCCATCCGTCCTTTGCGGGAAGGCGTTGTTGCCGATTATGACACCACCGAAAAAATGCTCTCCTACTTTTTACGCAAATCCATGGGACGGCGGTTTTTTAAACCGCGCGTCATCGTCTGTATTCCCACCGGCGCCACCGATGTAGAGGAACGCGCGGTACGGCAGGCCACGCTGGCGGCCGGCGCCAAGCAGGCGTTTATTATAGAAGAACCGGTAGCCGCCGCATTGGGCGCCGGCATAAATATCGCCGTGCCCTTTGGCAACATGGTGGTGGACATAGGCGGCGGCACCTCAGATATCGCGGTGTTGTCGCTGGGCGGCATCGTGTGTGACCGTTCCCTGCGGGTGGGCGGGGATAAATTTGACGAAGCCCTAATCCGCTTCGTGCGCCGCGAGCATCAGCTCATGATCGGCGACCAGACGGCGGAGGAAATGAAACGGCTCATCGGCACCGTTTATATAACGGAAAAGAATCGCGGCAAGAGCATGGAGATCAGGGGGCGCGACCTGAGCAGCGGGTTGCCCAAAACGGTTACCGTGACCGCCGAGCAGACCCAGCGGGCGATGATGGAACCCGCCAACTCAATAGTGAGCGCGGTGCATCAGGTATTGGAGGCCACTCCGCCCGAGTTGGCCGCCGACATTGTCAACAACGGCATCGTGATGACCGGCGGCGGAGCCCTGTTAAACGGGCTGGACCGCCTGCTGTCGGAAAACGTAAACCTGCCGGTACACATTGCGGATGAAGCCATTTCCTGCGTTGCGCGGGGTACCGGGCGCGCCCTGAAAGAGATGGACCTTTTGAGCCGCACCGACAAGCGCGGCGTAAGCCGCGGCGGATGGAAGTGATTTGCCCGCCGGTGGCAAAGGGCATCTCCTTTGGCCACACATAACGCATTACCCTGCGGGGCACGGGCGACGACTTTAAGCAGCAGATAGGGAGCGAAACATGACGGGGGTACAACGGGAACGGGCCAATATATTGGGCTCGCTGGTGGACATGGTGGATCAGCGGCAGAGCATGGAGCGCATTGCCGCCTTCGTTCGCGAAGGCGGCTCTCATCATATCATCACCCTGAACGCCGAAATAGTATATCAGGCGCAGGAAGACGAAGCCCTGCGCGCTATTATCAACCGCGCCGACCTGGTGACGCCGGACGGGATCGGCGTAGTATGGGGCGGGCGTAGGCTGGGATATGAATTCCGCGAGCGTGTGACCGGCATCGACCTGGTGCACCTGATATGTGAGGAAGCCGCAACCGCCGGCTGGCGCATATATTTCTTGGGCGCGGCCCCCGGCATTGCGGAGCGCGCGGCGGCAGAGCTATGCCGGCAATATCCGGGCCTGCAAAGCGCCGGCGCTCATGACGGATACTTCACCGCAGCGGAGCTGCCGGACCTGCTCGGCCAAATCGCCGCCCTGAAGCCGGACATCCTGCTGGCCGCGCTGGGTGCGCCCAAACAGGAATTCTTCATCGCTCAACACCGCCACGCGCTGAATATCCCCGTTTGCATCGGCGTGGGCGGTTCGTTCGACGTTATCGCCGGGGAAAAAAAACGCGCCCCCGATTGGATGATAAAATGCAATATAGAATGGCTCTACCGCCTGCTGGACGAACCCCAACGCTGGCGGCGGCAGTTGGCCCTGCCCCGCTTCATGCTGTCGGTAATGCGGCAGAAGCGCCATTCCTGACCAAAAGCAACTGCCCGGTACAGTAATACGATGGGGCCGTCGTCTGGCCACGGTGCCCTACATTTGCTGTCCCCGGCAGTTCTTTTTGGCGCCAACGGCATATTGACCGGCCGATTTCATAAAACTATTGCAAAAGGGCAAAAAAAGAGTAAAATAATACAAAAGTCAACAAAAGTCAAGGAGGCGCTCGTTATGAAGAAGAACCTTACCGATCGCATCGAGCAATACTTGAAGGTGCTCATAGAGCGCAGCGAGGATAAGCAAATCGAAATCCAGCGCACCGAGTTGGCCGAGACCTTTTGCTGTGTGCCGTCGCAGGTGACATACGTGCTCAATACCCGCTTTACCGAGCAGGAGGGGTACTGCACCGTCAGCCGCCGCGGCGGGGGCGGTTTTGTGCGCATCAGTCAGTATCGGTTGGAATCATGGGATGCCCAGCGGCAGAACCCCCTGTTCAAGTACATCGACGACCTGAAGGAGCAAGGCAAACTCAGCGAACGCGAATCGGCGTTGGTGAGCTATCTGGCCCTGCACTCCGGCGACAATTTACCGCTGGAATACCGCCTGCGTTTCAACGAAGGCCTATACAAATCCCTGCGCAGCTTGTTTGAATAAAAAGCGCGCATCGAAAGGAATGATAATATCATGTTGTGCAATGAATGTAACCAAAAACCGGTGGCGGTCCAATTCACCCAGATGGTGAACGGCGAGATGCAGCAACTGCATTTGTGCGCCGAATGCGCCGCCAAAAAGGGCATGAAACTGTTCGGGATGAGCGATTTTTCCCTCCCCAACCTGTTGGGCAGCCTGTTCGGCCTCAAGCCCCCGACGGCGGGCGCGGCGCCTGTTGCGCAGGAGCAGGCGTTGTGCCCGCGCTGCGGCAGCAGCATGGTGGATATACGTCAGACCGGCAAGTTGGGCTGTGCGGAATGCTTCATAAGCTTCGGGGAAGAACTGGCCCCGCTCATCAGCCATATCCACGGCAATGCCCAGCATACCGGCAAAATACCTTCCCGCTGCGGCGGCTCGGTGCTGTTGCTAAAGGAGATCGAGCAGCTTAAACTGCGTTTGCAGGAGGCCGTGGTGGCGGAACACTACGAGCAGGCTGCGGAGATCCGCGATTCCATCAAGGCGCTGGAAGCGCAGATGGCATAAAGGAGGGACGGGCATGAACATTCAGGAAATAATTCAAAGCCCTCGCGTGCGGTGGATGGAGCAGCAGGCCGGCAGCGAGAGCATCGTGATAAGCAGCCGGGTGCGGCTGGCGCGCAATCTGGCCGCCATAGCCTTTCCCAATCGCTTCGACGGCGAGCAGGCCCGGCAAAGCATGGAGGAAATATGCGCGGCCGGAGCCGCTATGCAAGGCCAATACACGGTGGAAGCGGTGGCCTTTGACGCCATTTCCCCTTTACAGCGGCAGATATTGGTGGAAAAACAGTTGGTCAGCCCGGAACATGCCCAAAACGGCTCGCCGGTGCACGGAGTAATGCTGAACGCCGACGCCTCGCTGTCCATCATGGTCAACGAGGAAGACCACCTGCGCATTCAAGCCCTGTTGCCGGGCCTGCAGTTGAGCGGGTGCTGGGAGCAGGCCGACGCCGCCGACGACCTGCTGGAGCAACGGTTGGAATACGCTTACGACGGGAAATGGGGCTATCTTACCGCCTGTCCCACCAATATGGGCACCGGTATGCGCGCCTCGGTGATGATGCACCTGCCGGCCCTGCAAATGAGCGGCCAGAGCCGCGGCGTGTTCCAGCGCCTGTCCCAGCTGGGGCTGGCGGTGCGGGGCATCTACGGTGAAGGCAGCGAAGCCTCGGGCAACTTTTTTCAGATATCCAATCAGGTCACCATGGGGCAAAGCGAGAAGGACCTGTGCGAATACCTTACCGGCGTAGTGCTGCAAGTGGCGGAGCAGGAATTATTGCAGCGCCAGCAGTTGCGGCAGAAATCGGCGCGGGAGCTGGAGGACAAAGTAGGGCGCGCATTCGGCCTGCTGCGCTATGCGCGGCTTATGACCAGCCAGGAAGCCTTGGCCTTGTTGTCCGATCTGCGTTTAGGGGTGGATATGGATGTGATAAAAGGGTTGGGGCCCGCAGACATCACCGAGCTTATGGTGTGTATACGCCCCGCCCATTTACAGCAATACAGCGGCTTGGAGATGCAGCCGCACGAGCGCGACGTGCGCCGCGCGGAACTGATACAGGAAAAATTAAGGGGGACTGAACATGCTTAGACGCTTTACTCAACGCGCCCGCAATACCCTGGTCCACGCGCAGGAAGAAGCACGGGCCCTGGGGCATCCCGCCATCGGCACGGAGCATATATTGCTCGGCTTGCTGCGGGAAGGCGAAGGCATAGGCGCGCGCGCCCTGGCCAGTCAGGGCGTGGACCCGGAGCAAGTGCGCGCCGAGCTGCAGCAATTCTTAGGCGCCAATCCTCCCGGCGCCGAAGGCGACAACGGGGAGTTGCCCATAACCCCGCGGGTCAAGAAGGTGTTTAACCTCGCCTTTGACGAAGCCCGCCAGCAGGGGGTCAACTACGTCGGCACAGAGCATCTGCTGCTGGGCCTGCTCAGCGAGGGTGAAGGCGCAGCCAGCCAGGTATTGCAGGGCTTGGGCGTACAGCCGGAAGCCCTGCGCCAACAGGTGCTGTTATTGCTGGGCGGCCAAAACCAGGGCCCGGCAGCGGAGGGCGACCCCCAGAATGCGGCTGCAAACACCGGCTCCGCTGCGGGCAACCGGCGCAAACCACGCAGCAAGACCCCGGTGTTGGATCAGTTCAGCACCGACCTCACCGCCTCCGCCCGCGAAGGCCGGCTCGATCCCGTCATCGGACGCCATCAGGAGATCGAGCGCGTGATTCAGATATTATCGCGCCGCACCAAAAACAACCCCGTACTGATCGGCGACCCTGGGGTGGGCAAGACCGCGGTAGCGGAAGGCTTGGCCCAGCGCATAGCGGAAAACCAGGTTCCCGAACCGCTCAAAAACAAGCGCGTGGTCAACCTGGACATGTCCACCATGGTAGCCGGCACCAAATTTCGCGGCGAATTCGAGGACCGCTTGGTCAAGAGCCTGAATGAAATAAAAAACTCCGGCGATATCATCGTGTTCATCGACGAACTGCACACCCTGGTCGGCGCGGGCGCGGCGGAAGGTTCCATCGACGCCGCCAATATTTTGAAGCCCTCGCTCGCGCGCGGCGAATTTCAGTGCGTAGGCGCCACTACCCTGGACGAATACCGCAAGTATATTGAAAAGGATGCCGCCCTGGAACGCCGTTTCCAGCCCATCATCCTGGATGAACCCTCCATCGAAGAAAGCGTGGCCATTCTGAAGGGGTTGCGCGACCGTTACGAAGCGCATCACGGCGTAAAGATCAGCGACCAAGCCGTGGAAGCCGCGGTGAAACTCTCCGCCCGCTATATCAGCGACCGCTTCCTGCCGGACAAAGCCATCGACCTGATGGACGAAGCCGCTTCACGCCTGCGCCTGGCCGGATACACCACCCCGCCGGAAATCAAGGCCATGGAAGAACAACTCAATGAACTGATTCAGGAAAAAGAAGAAGCCATTGCCGCGCAGAACTTTGAAAATGCGGCGCGGATGCGCGACCAGGAACAGGCCCTGCGCGAGAGCATCGAAAACCGCCGCCGCGAATGGGCCGGACAGCGCAGCATGAGCCAGGGCACGGTAGGCGAAGCCGAAATAACCGAAATCGTTGCCAGTTGGACCGGCATCCCGGTCAGCCGGTTGGCGGAAGAAGAGAGCGACCGCCTGCTACGGCTGGAGGAAGAACTGCACCGCCGCGTCATCGGCCAGGACGCCGCCGTAAAAGCGGTATCATCCGCCGTGCGCCGCGCCCGCGCGGGTTTAAAAGACCCCAAGCGCCCCATCGGTTCATTTATCTTCCTCGGCCCCACCGGCGTTGGCAAGACCGAGCTGGCGCGCGCGCTGGCCGAAGCCATGTTTGCCACCGAGGACGCCATCATCCGCATCGACATGTCGGAGTATATGGAGAAACACGCGGTATCCCGCATGATCGGCTCGCCGCCCGGCTACGTCGGCTACGACGAAGGCGGCCAGCTCACCGAAAAAGTGCGGCGCAAGCCCTATTCCGTCATCTTGCTGGATGAAATTGAAAAAGCCCACCCCGACGTGTTCAATATACTGCTGCAAGTGCTGGAAGATGGCCGCATGACCGACGGGCATGGCCGTACCGTGGACTTTCGCAACACCATCATTATCATGACTTCCAACGCCGGCGCGGAAAGCCTGCGCCGCGACCGCACCATGGGCTTTGCCCGCGCGGTGGACGAAGCCGAAAACTATCAAAAGATGAAAGAGGTGGTGTTAGAGCAGACCAAGCACATCTTCCGGCCTGAGTTTTTGAACCGCATCGATGAAATCATCGTGTTCCAGAGCCTGAACGAAGAAGAATTAAAGGCCATCGTGGGCCTGCTGCTCAAGCAGCTCGCCGCGCGCCTCAAGGAGAGCGATTACGGCCTGGAGGTAAGCCCCGCCGCCCGCGAAAAGCTGATCCGCGACGGCTACGACGCCGCCTACGGGGCCCGCCCCCTGAAACGCGCCCTGCAGCGCCTGGTGGAAGACAACATTTCCGAAGCCATCCTGCAAAAAACCGTGCAGCCCGGCGATACCATATTGGTGGACGTGGCCGACAACGACATCGCCATAAAGAAAAAAGCATAAGTTATATGTACCGGCTGCCCTTTAGGGGTGGCGGTGACGGGGGAAAGGGGCCTGGCGGCTCCTTTTCTTTTGGCCGTTTCCGCCCCCTTGGTTAACATTTTGCCCCATACCTAAAAATCGCACCGCTGCCCCTGGCGGGGCACAGTCCATGAAATGGTGTAAAATTTTGACGGAAAAAGGATTCTGCCCTATATATATATAATAAATGAACCAGAAGGTGTGATACATGAGATGAGCAAGGCCAAAACAGTATTCTTCTGCGCCGATTGTGGTTATGAGAGCGGCAAATGGCTGGGGCGCTGCCCCGCCTGCGGGGCGTGGAACCGCTTTGCCGAGGAGGTCGTGACCGCCTCCCAAAGCGCGGCCAGGGCCGTCAAACGGGAGCCCGCCGTCACCTTAAAGCAAGTGGGCGGCGAAAGCAAAAAACGCCTGAAAAGCGGCATTGCGGAGCTGGACCGGGTGTTGGGCGGCGGCATGGTGCCGGGTTCGCTGGTGTTGCTGGGCGGCGATCCGGGAGTGGGCAAATCCACCCTGCTCCTGCAAGTGGCCGGCGCCATCGGAGGCGAAGGCCGCCGCGTACTGTACCTGTCCGGCGAGGAATCGCCCCGGCAAATAAAGCTGCGCGCCGAGCGCCTCAACATAGACAGCGACACCATCTATCTTTTAAACGAACAAAACCTGGACCAACTGGAAGAATACGTGCGCGAACTGGAGCCGGAGCTCATCATCATCGACTCCATCCAGACCGTGTACTCGCCGGAAGTATCCTCCATCCCCGGCAGCGCGGCGCAGCTGCGCGAATGTACCGCCCGGCTGATGAAACTCGCGAAAACCAGCGAGCGCGTACTGTTTTTGGTGGGCCACGTCACCAAAGAAGGCTTGCTGGCCGGGCCCAAGATGCTGGAGCATCTGGTAGACGTCGTGATATACTTTGAAGGAGAGAGAAACTACGCCTTTCGCCTGCTGCGCGGGGCCAAGAACCGGTTTGGCTCCACCGACGAAATCGGCCTGCTGGAAATGAGCGGGCTGGGGCTGGTGGAAGTGCAAGACCCCTCGGAGATATTTTTGAGCAGCCGCGACCCCGGCATCTGCGGTTCAGCCGTAGTGGCGTCCTTTGAAGGCAGCCGCCCCCTGCTGATCGAGCTTCAGGCCCTGGTATCGTCCGCCGGCCCCGCCTACGGGCGGCGCACCGCCTCCGGCATCGAGCAAAGCCGGCTGGCCCTGATGATAGCCGTGCTGGAAAAAAGCCGCGGCATAAACCTTGGCAACTGCGACGTGTACGTAAAAGTCACCGGCGGCCTGTTTTTGAAAGACCCCGCCGTGGACTTGGGCATCGCCGCCGCCGTCCTGTCCTCATGGCGGGATCGCCCGCTGCCGGAAGACGTCGTAATCATCGGCGAGCTGGCGTTATCCGGTGAGCTTCGCGCCACACCCTTTCTCGACCTGCGGCTGCGCGAAGCCTCCCGCTTAGGCTTTGCCCGCGCCGTCATCCCTGCCGGGGCGCGGCGCAGCGAACAGAGCGACTACGGGCTTGAGCTCATTACCGTAAAGAATCTGAACCAATTTATAGATTTGATGATGGGGGGATAAGACATGGCGGAAGAGATCTATCGCACCGTATTAAAGGAGGCGCTGGCCAAAATAGCGCCCGGCACCGTTTTCCGGCAAGGCATTGAAAACGTAAAGGAAGCCAACACCGGCGCGCTCATCGTAGTGGGCGACTCGCCCAAGCTGATGGAGCTGGTATCCGGCGGGTTTGACATCGACTGCGAATTCACCCCCTCGCGGCTGTATGAGCTGGCCAAGATGGACGGCGCCATCATCATCGCCCCCGACCTGAGCCGCATCCTGAAAGCCAACGTACAGCTCGACCCGGACACCTCCCTGCCCACCACCGAAACCGGCATCCGCCACCGCACCGCCTCCCGCGTGGCGCAACAAACCGGAGAGCTGGTAATCGCGATATCCCAGCGCCGCGCCGTCGTCACCCTATTTCTGCACGACGTCAGCTTCCGCCTGCGCGAGATCAGCGCCCTGCTCGCCAAGTCCAACCAGGCCCTGCAAACGCTGGAAAAATATCACAACGTATTCACCACGGAGCTGCAGCGCCTGGGCGGCATGGAATTTGAAGACATAGTCACCGTGGCCGACGCCTGCGAACTCATCAACCGCGGCCTGCGCGTAGTGGGTATCAGCGAAGAAGTAAACAGCTACATCGTGGAACTCGGCGCCGAAGGCCGGCTGGTGCGGATGCAGCTCGATGAAATGATGATAAACGTGGAAAAAGAGACCCGGCTCATCATCAAAGACTACAACGCCACCAAGACCGACGCCGCCGAAATAATGAAAAATCTCCTGCAACAGCAGCGGGACGATGCCTGCGACGCCTTCACCATCGCCCGCGCCCTGGGCCTGGGCAGCGGCGCCGCGCAGGCCGAGCAGCAGATATCCCCGCGCGGCTACCGGATGCTGAGCAAAATACCCCGCATACCGCCCGCCATCATCGAAAACCTCGTGGACCACTTTAAGCAGCTGCTGCCCGTGACCTACGCCGACATAGAAGCCCTGGACGCGGTAGAAGGCATCGGCGAAGCCCGGGCGCGCACCATCCGCAACGGCCTGAAACGCTTACAGGAACAATTAATGCTCGATTATATGATATAATCGAGCAAAAAAACGGCGGCAACCAGCTTATCCACCGACGGCTCCCCTTAACCAAGGGAGGCGCTTACTTTTTGCTATCCTGCCATATCTATCCAATACTGGAATCGAATCCAAAATCCCAATCGGTTGGGATTTTGGATTTAGCCCCTTTTATGGATAATTTTATATTGTAGTATTTCCTTTTGTTGCTGCTCTGCACGGCTTGGAGGTTGGGCTTCAGCAGAGCGATGAGGGTGAATACGTGGTATGGCTGGGCGAGTTCCCCCTAGGAACAATATTGACTGACACT
>JAUNBV010000153.1 GCA_030526885.1 Syntrophomonadaceae bacterium | reverse complement strand
TGCCCGTTATCCTCCACGCAAATGCTGTCAATACCGCCCCGCACGATACTCACGCTGATACGAGTGCTGCCGGCGTCAATGGAGTTCTCCACCAGTTCCTTAACTATGGAAGCGGGGCGTTCGATGACCTCGCCGGCAGCTATTAGATTTATAAGCTGATCGCCTAATAATTTTATCCCGCTCATATTTCGCGCTCTTCCCTCTTCGTACAATCAAAATGATAATATCTATCCCGGTCCCTATCCTGTAAATACACAAAATCGAGTTCACGGTCGCTTTGCGCCTGCCGATACAGCTTGAGGGCGTTCTTTCGGCAATCCTCACAACATTCCCGCGGGATGCGGATGCCGGCGATAGATTTCATGTCACCAAAGCGATACCAGGCTTGGGAACGTATCATGCTGTAACCTTTACATTGCGGGCACATCCGCAGCGTGAAATGTTGGCTTTCGTCAATACCGTCGGTATCGTAATATACCCGACGCGATTCGGTGAAAAAAGGTCCCTGTTGTAAATAATTGCTTTTCACGCAGGCATCGCGGTTTCTAAAGTTAAACAACTGCGTGTCCACCATCTGCCGCAGATAAAGCATGCTGCGCTCCGTTTCTTTAAATTTTGAGGGGTCATAGTCCGGCTCGCGCAAATTGCTGTAATCAATGCCCGCCATGGCCATCAAAATACCCATATTGACATAGGGCAGCGCCGTTTCCACCGAATAGCCGCCTTCCAGCACCGCGATGTCGGGAGCCAGCTTGCGGTTCAAAAGAGCGTAGCCCTGCGCGGAAAAGCGCATATTGGCCAAGGGATCGGTGTAATGGTTATCCTGACCCGCGGAATTGATCACCAGCTCAGGCTCAAATTCTTCCAGTATCGGGAGCACCAGGTTATCGAGCACAAAATGGATGCCCTCGTCGGTAGTATTGGGCGCCAATGGGATATTGATAGTCGTGCCGTAAGCGGAGGGGCCGCCCAATTCGTTCATAAACCCGGAACCGGGATAGAGGGTGCGTCCGTCCTGATGAAAGGAAATAAACAAAACATCGGGGTCGTCATAAAATATTTCCTGACTACCGTCCCCGTGATGAACGTCGGTATCCACCACCGCAATTTTTTTCACCCCGTAGCGGGAACGAATATATTCAACCATAATGGCTTCATTATTGATGTTACAAAAACCGCGGTTGCCATGAGCGACGGTCATGGCATGATGACCGGGCGGGCGGGCAATGGAAAAACCGTTCTTCAATTCCCCGCTCATAACCCCGTCGGCAATGGTCAGCGCGGCGCCGGCTGAGATAAGATGGGCGTCGGTAGCCTGGGCGCGTACGTCGGGCACGCAAAAATGTACCCGGGCGATATCCTTTTCCTGCGCCATGCGCGGCTTTAGCTCAATTATTTCCGGCAAATCCATAATGCCTTCCTCAAACAGCTGGTCCCGGGTGTACAGCAGGCGTTCCTCGCGTTCGGGATGGGAGGGGGAAATGGCCCAATCAAAGGCCGGGAAAAACACTACTCCGGTTTTTTTCATGCCGTCACCTCCATATATGCCGGCAACAATGCCGGAGCTAGTTGCAGCTCTAGCTCAAATATTTTGCCGAATTGGTGCGATGAGCGGATGACGTTAAACTGTTCCCGCAGGGTAAACTCAATTTCATCCGGTTCATAGGGCATGCCGCGTTCACGGGCCAAAGCGGCAAAGCACTGCCGGGCCTGCTGCTCGGCGTCCTCCATCTGATAGCGGCGCGGCTCGCCGCTAATTTTACCGCAGCTTGCGCCTTGATCGGCATGGTATTCGCCCCGCTCGGTGTCTATGTGCAGGTGCAGCTGCATAGTGGGACGCGCCAGGGCGGCGCCCAAGGCGTTGGCTACCGGTGACAGCGGACGAATCACGCAGTCGGCTCCCAGGCTCTCGGCCAGGGCCGGAACCATCATTCCGGCCGCCGCTCCGATACCGATGATTTCATCCAGCCTAAAGGTTTTTTGATTGACGATCTCCCAAATACGGTAGGCCGGTTCTTGCTGCCAGACGTCAAACATCTCGCCGATCAACTTTTTAAGTTTTTCCTGTAACAACATTTCCGCCTGTTCACACAACAACGCCGTACTGATGCCATGAGCTTGCGCCATTTGTTCGATCCCCCACCGCGAGGATGAAGCGTCGCCCAGCGCCAATTGATAGCGATAATTATAGATATCGGTCAGCGTCAAATGCGCTCCCCCCCAACATCGGGCCGGCCCTAGGCGACGTTCAGCCAGGATAACGTCCCCGTCATCACCAATATCCACCGGGGTATCGCCGCCCAGGGCCAGCGAACGCTGGGCAAAGGAACGGACATGGCTGTAACGGCCATTGATTCTTATGCCTTTTGAAGCATACAGCGGCTGGCCCTCAATCAATAAGGATATGTCGGTGCTGGTTCCGCCAATATCTATCACTGCCGCATTACGCGGCCGCGGTTGCAAAGCCATGCCGCCCATCACCGAAGCAGCCGGGCCGGTAAACAATGCTTCACAGGGGTGATTAAGCGCATCCTGGACCGTCATGGTGCCGCCGTCCGCCTTGAGGATATTAAGGGAGCAGTTAAGGCTGCGCTCCCTAATCGCGTGTTCAAATCCGGCAATAAAATCCCGCCAGTGGTCGCGCACCTTTACCGAATAGTAGGTGGTCACGATACGGCGGGGATAATTAAGTGCAGCGGCTACCTCGACGCCGCAGGTGACACTGATTTCCGGAGCATATTGCTCAGCGCTGGCTTTTATCAGCAATTCATGACGGGGATTGCGATTGGAAAACTTGCCACATATAGCTAGGTGCTTTATGCCCCGCCGCCTTAGTTCGCCCAGTACCGCCCGGATTTCCGCTTCATCCGGAGCTTCCAGTTCCCTGCCGCGAAAATCAATGGCGCCGCGGATACACCAGGTGTGGTCAAACCATTGATAATATGTTGTGGGCATACCCGGCCCGGGCAGAAGAATGAGCGCCGTTTGCGCCCCCTGGCCGTTGAGCAGTAAATTGGTCACGGTGGTCGTTGACAACACCAGCCGCTCAATATCCGTAGGGTTGGCGTGTTTAAGCAAATCGTCCAGTACCGCCAACACTGCGGCGCCGACGTCGTCCGGCTGCGTAGGACGTTTGGCGCTGGCTACCAACCGCACAGAGTCCAGTAATACCGCATCGGTAAAAGTACCGCCCACATCGATTCCGATTATCATCACCCTTCTCCCCTTTCCAAAGGCATATGGTTTTAAAGCGTTTTCCACCCCGTCCGTTTGACATATATTATCCGCTAAAGTTGCTCTTTCCACTTATAGAGCAGCAGCAGGGCCTCCCGCGGGCTGAGGCCGTCTAGATTCAGCCGCCGCAATTGCTCTATCAATGGGGGCTCCGCCTCTGCAAACAGGGAGGCCTGGCTCATGGCGAGATTGGCTACGGGCACTTTTTCGCCCGCTTCCAACTCAAGCAATATCTCATCGGCCCGCTGTATCACCGCCGCCGGCAAGCCTGCCAACCGGGCCACATGGATGCCGTAACTCTTATCCGCCTTGCCGGGCAGCACTTTTTTCATAAAGGTGACGCTGTCACCGGATTGAATCACCGATACGGTCAGGTT
>JAUNBV010000013.1 GCA_030526885.1 Syntrophomonadaceae bacterium | reverse complement strand
CATTTGCCTTCCTCGGAGGCCAGATGCGCCAGCATGGGGCCGGGTATCACGTCGCCAACCGCAAAAATGCCGGGCTGGGACGTTTCATATTTGTCATCGACCTTGATAAAGGGGCCGTCCATAGCGATGTGCACAGCTTCCAGCCCCAGGCCCTCGGTGCAGGGCATACGCCCCGCCGCCAGCAACACTATATCCGCCGCGATTTCCTGCGTGCCCTTGCGGTCAGTCACGCTTAACACCGCCCCCGCGCCGGCAGCCGCAGCCGCGATGCCCTCCACCTTCGCGTCGGTAAGGACATCTATCTTCTGCCGCTTCAAGTAGGCGGTCAGGCGCTTGCTTATCTCCCCGTCCTGACCGGATATGATGGCATTAGCGGCTTCGATAACGCTCACCTGCGAGCCAAATGAGCTAAAGATCCCGGCAAACTCTATGCCGATGACGCCGCCGCCAATGATGGCCAGGCGCGGTGGGATATGGTCCAGTTCCAGCAGGCCGGTAGAATCAAGCACGCAGGGCAGTTCCGCGCCGGGGATGGGCAACGGGCGATTGACCGAGCCGGTGGCTATCAGGATGCGCTCCGCCTCCAGTACCTCCTCCCCCACCGCCACCCGACCGGGCGCCACGATACGGGCTGAGCCGCGCACCACGGGGATATCGTACCCTTTAAGCAAGCTCGCCACGCCGCCGGTAATCCGGTTCACGATGCCGTCCTTGCGCGCCAATGACGCCGCCATGTCCAGCTTTCCTTCCGCGCCGCTGATGCCGAAACTTTCCAGCTCGCGCAGAGTGCGCAGTATCTCCGCCTGTTGGTAATAGGCTTTGGTGGGTATGCATCCGCGGTTTAAGCAGGTACCCCCCAGCTCGTCCCTTTCGATGAGGGTCACGCTCATCCCCAGCTGGCGGGCGCGGATTGCGGCCACATAGCCGCCGGGCCCGCCTCCGATTACGATAAGTCCTGCTCTCACGCCTGTTTTTCCTCCTGATAACTCAGCACCGGATGGCGCGCCGCGGTCACTTCATCCACCCGTCCAATAATGGTACGGGTGGGGGCCGCGTGTACGATATCCGGCGTTTCCTTCGCTTCCCGCGCGATATTTTTCATCACGGCAATAAATTCATCCAGCCGTTCCCGGCTCTCCGTTTCAGTGGGCTCCAGCATCATGGCTTCCTTTACGATCAGCGGGAAATACACCGTGGGCGGATGATAACCGTAATCTATCAACCGCTTGGCGATATCCATGGTACTGATATGGCTTTCCTCCAACTGCCGCCGGGCAGTGGCCACAAACTCATGCTTGCACAGCACGTTATAGGGTATATCATACGTGTCGGCCAAATGATGGCGCAGATAATTGGCGTTCAGCACCGCCTGCACACAGGCGTCCTTTATGCCTTCGGCGCCCAGCGCCTTGATATAGGCATAGGCCTTGACCATCACCCCGAAATTGCCGTAAAAACTCTTGACCTTGCCGATGGATAAGGGATGGTCATAATCGAAGAAGTATTTACCGTCCTCGCCCAATTCCACTGTGGGACGGGGCAGGAAATCGGCCAGAAACGCCTTTACGCCCACCGGCCCGGAACCGGGGCCTCCGCCGCCGTGCGGGGTGGCAAAGGTCTTATGCAGATTGTAATGCACGATGTCAAAGCCCATGTCGCCGGGGCGGGAAACCCCCATAACGGCGTTTAAGTTGGCGCCGTCATAATACAGCAGCCCCCCGGCCTCATGTACCAGCCGCGCTATTTCCACGATATTCTTTTCAAACAGCCCCAACGTATTGGGATTGGTCAGCATCAGGCCGGCTACCTCGTCGTTGAGCTTATGCTTCAGGTCGTCCATGTCCACCATGCCCAGCGGGTCGGATTTGACCTCTACCATCTTGAACCCGGCCGCGCTGGCGGTAGCGGGATTGGTGCCGTGAGCGGAATCAGGCACCAGAATAACGGTGCGTTTGTCATCGTCGCGATGCATATGATAGGCGCGGATAATGCGGATACCGACAAATTCGCCATGGGCTCCGGCCGCAGGCTGTAGGGTAAAGCGGTCCATGCCGCCAATCTCATTCAACATCCCTTCCAGCTCATACAGCATGGCCATAGCGCCCTGCACCGAATTTTCCGGCTGCAAGGGGTGGATATCGGCAAAACCGGGCAGTCGCGCAGCCCATTCGTTGATTTTGGGATTATATTTCATGGTACAGGAGCCTAAGGGATACATGCCGTCATCCACGCCATAAGCCAAATGCGACAGCCCCATGTAATGGCGCACCACTTCCACCTCGGATAATTCGGGGATGGCGGGAGGCAAATCCCGCAGATGCTCTGCGGGCAGGGAGAATTCCCCGGTGTCCGCCGGCAGCTCGGATGGGGGCAGGGTGAATGCGTTGCTGCCCTTTACGCCCTTTTCAAACAGCAGTTCAGGCATTAGCCACACCTCCTAACAGATCTACCAACTCATCAATCTCGGCCTTGGTGCGTTTCTCGGTAAAGGCAAACAGCAGGGCTCCGTTAAGCTCATAGCCGCCAATGATGCCGTTTTGCAGCAGATATTGATTTACCGTGCCGGGTTCGTTGACCTCGACCGCGAATTCACGGAAGAAAGGTTGGTCATATCTTAATTTGAGACCCGCCTTTCGCATTGCGCCCGCGGCGTAGACCGCCATCTCATGCGAGCGCCGCGCTACCGCGGCCAGGCCCTCGGGGCCTACCATAGCCATATACATAGCGGCGGTGAGCGCGTTTAAGGCCTGATTGGAGCAGATGTTGGAGTTGGCCTTTTCCCGCCTGATGTGCTGCTCACGGGCCTGCAGGGTAAGCACAAATGCCCGGCGGCCCTGATGGTCGGTGGTCTGCCCCACCAGGCGTCCGGGAACCTTGCGCATCAGTTTGTTGGTCACGGCCATAAAGCCCAGGTGCGGCCCGCCAAAGCTCATGGGATTGCCCAGCGGCTGGCCGTCGCCGACCGCAATATCCGCGCCCCAGGCCCCCGGCGTTTTCAGGCAGGCCAAGGCGATAGGGTCAACCACCATTATCAACAGGCCCTTGCCGCGATGCGCTATTTTTTCGATGGCGGCTATATCCTCCAGATGGCCGAAGAAATTCGGGTATTGCACTACCACTGCGGCAGTGCTGTCATCGGCCGCCGCTTCCAGGGCTTTGAGGTCGATGACGCCGCTGCCGTTATCGGGCAACAGATACATTTTCATTTCATTGACGATGGAATACGTGGTGGCAATCTCAGCATAATCGGGGTTCAGGGTAGGCGGCAGGATGATGCGGCGGCGCTTGCTCTGCTCCCATGCCATCTTGCAGGCCTCGCCCAAGGCCGACCCGCCGTCATACACGGAAGCATTAGCCACATCCATGCCGGTAAGCCGGCAAATAAGGCTTTGATATTCAAAAATGGATTGTAAGATGCCCTGGCTTATTTCCGGCTGATAGGGGGTGTAAGCGGTATAAAACTCGGCGCGCGCGGAGAGTTGCTCCACTGCCGCCGGAATATAATGGTCATAGCATCCGGCGCCTAAAAAGCAGGGATAATTCTGCCCATCGGCATTTAAGTCCGCCAGCTTTTTCAATTCGCGCCGAAGCGCCAGCTCGGACATACCCGGCTGCAGTTCCAAAGGCCGGTTTAACTTTATTTCATCGGGAATATCGCTAAAGAGCTCCTCCGGCCGCGAAAGCCCAATGCTATGCAGCATCGAAGTCACGACATCCCCGGAGTTCGGGGTATATCGCATTACTTCGCCTCCTCTTCCTCACAGAAAGCAGCATAGGCCTCGGCCTTCATAAGGTCGTCCAGATCGGCCGCGTCGCTCATCCTAAGCACACAGATGAAGTGGGCGTAACAATCCTCATTGAGCAGTTCGGGGGCGCTTTCCAGTTCCTCGTTGACCTGAATGATAACTCCCGCTACCGGAGTATTCATCGGGGAAACGGCTTTGACCGACTCGATGACGCCGATTTCGTCCATGGCCGCAAATTCGGCTTCCAATTCAGGCAGTTCAACGAATACGATATCGCCCAAATGCTCCTGGGCAAAATCGGTGATACCGATAAAAGCCTGTTCGCCCTCTACCCTTACCCACTCATGCTCCCTGGAATAATACAGTTCCTGTGGAATGTTCATACTGATTCCTCCCTTAAAAGTTTTTATTGTCCCTGCCTGGTCTTCTTTTTATAGAATATCCCCTTGCCGATCTCGGCTTTGACGGGTTTATCTCTAATCATGATATCGATGGTCTCGCCCGGCGCGTTGTATTGATGGTCGATGAGGGCCAGACCGATACTCGAGCCCAGGGTCGGGGCCATCAGGCCGCTGGAAACAAAGCCGATGGGCCGGCCATCCTTACATACCTCGTAATGGGCGCGGGGGATGCCGCGTTCCACCATCCTGAATTCCGCCTGGGAGCGTTTGAGCCCCGCTTGCTTTTGTTTTATCAGGGCATCGCGGCCAATGAAGTCCTCGCCCTCCAGTTTCACGAAGAAGCCCAGACCCGCTTCCAGCGGGGTGATATCCTGATCCATCTCCTGTCCGTACAGCGGCAGCTTGGCCTCAAAGCGCAGGCTGTCGCGCGCGCCCAGGCCAATGGGGGCGATGCGTTCACCGCCGGCAGTAAGTATCTTTTCCCACAGCGCCGGGGCCTGTGCATTGGGGACGTACAGTTCAAAGCCGTCCTCGCCAGTATAACCGGTACGGGACATGATACAGTCCACCCCCCCGATCATCACCGAGGGCTCAAACCAGAAGAACTTTATCCCCTCCAGATCAAAATCGGTCAGTTCCTGTAGGATCTGCTGCGCCAGCGGACCCTGTACCGCCAACTGCGCGATTTGCGATGATACATTTTGGATATCCAGTCCCACCGGGGCCTGTTCCATAATCCAGGCAAAGTCCTTATCGGTATTGGAAGCATTGACCACCAGCAGATAATGCTGGGGATGGTAGCGATATATCAAAAGGTCGTCCACCACCCCGCCGGTGGGATAGCACATGGGACTGTACAAGACCTGCTTGTCCGCCATCTTCTTGACTTCATTGCAGACCAGGCGCTGGATAAAGTCCTGAGCGCCCTCACCCTTAATGATTACCTCACCCATATGGGATACGTCGAACAAGCCGGCCTTGGTGCGCACCATCTCATGCTCCTTCAGGATACCCTGATACTGCACCGGCAGTTCCCAGCCGCCAAAATCCACCATACGGCCCTGCGCCTTGATGTGCGACTCAAACAGCGGCGTTCTTTTTAGCGCCATCGTTTTTCCTCCTCCGCTTAGTTTTTATATTCAAGCTTTTCTATTATATACGAACCGGGCGCAATGCCAAATGTTTTTCTGCCCCGTGGCCGACAAAATAATCTACCGGGTAAACTTCATGATGGTAATATCGGTACGGCCGTCTTGAAGCTCAAGCAGGGCCCAGCTCGGCCCTGAACCGGGGTAGGCGGACAGCACCCCGGCACAGCCGGGATTGAGCAGCCATATCCCTTCCGCCTCCTCACAATATGCCACATGGGTGTGACCGAAGATAACCATATCCGCTTCCTTTTCCCGGGCTGCGTACCACAAGCGGTCCAATCCCTGCTTGACATTATACTGGTGACCATGCAGAAGCCATACCTTTTTCCCCTCAAGCCGCAGCCATTCCTGCGCGGGGGCCTTGAATTCGCGTTCGTCGCAGTTGCCGGTCACGGCATATACCGGCAGTTCAAGCTGCCGCGCCAGTTTCAGGCCGTCGCGGTAATGATCGCCGCAAAACAGCAGCATATCCAGCGGCAATCCCGTAAGTTCCCGCATTATATTATCGGTAAACCCATGCGTATCCGAAACCGCCGCAATGCGCATCTATGCCTCCAACTGCGTCATAATCTGCGGCAACAGCCGTTTCAATTCCTTAAGCGCCTGGCCGCGATGGCTGATCCTATGCTTATCCTCCGCCGCCATGGCGGCAAAGCTTAAATCCTGTCCCGCAGGAATAAACAGCGGGTCATAGCCGAAACCGGCGGTACCATGCGGGGCGCGATCTATGCGCCCTTCGCAGCGCCCCTCCACCGTCCAGTATTTCCCCCCGGGGTTAGCCAAGGCCAGCGCACAGATAAAACGCGCGGTGCGCCGCTCGTCCGGCACTTCCGCCAGCATGTCCAGCAATTTGGCGTTATTGCGGGCATCGTCGGCATCCTCGCCCGCAAAGCGGGCCGAATATATACCGGGCGCGCCGTCCAGCGCGTCCACCACCAGGCCGGAATCATCGCCCAGGCTCAGGTAGCCGCTGTTCTGCGCCGTCTGCAGCGCTTTTTTGACCGCATTAGCGGTGAAGCTGTCGCCGTCCTCCTCCACCATCGGCAGAGCGCCCACCTCCGCCAGGCTGAGCACCTCTATATCCATCTCGCTCAGGATAGCTGCCAGCTCGGCTTTTTTCTTCTGGTTATGACTGGCAATCAATAATCGCATGGTGGATTTCCTCTCCCAGGGCGGCGCGCTGCAGTTCCATCAGGCGGCGGATGCCCGCTTCGCCCAGCGCCAGCAGCGCGTCCAGTTCGGCGCGGTCAAAAGGAGCCGCCTCCGCCGTACCCTGTATCTCCACATATTTTCCCGCTCCGGTCATCACGATATTCATGTCCACATCGGCCACGGAATCCTCCACATATTCCAAATCCAGCAAGGGCGTCGCCTGCAGGATGCCCACACTCACGGCGGCCAGATAATCCCGCACCGGAAAGTCCCTGATGACCCCCTGCTGTTTCAGCTCCCATGCCGCCAGGCACAGCGCCACGAAGGCGCCGGTGATAGCCGCGGTACGGGTGCCTCCATCCGCCTGCAGTACGTCACAGTCCAGCCATATGGTGCGCTCACCCAGCGCCGTCATATCCACCACCGCGCGCAACGAGCGCCCGATCAACCGCTGGATTTCCGAGGTGCGCCCGGTAATTTTGCCCCGGCTGGCCTCACGAGGGCTGCGGGTATCGGTGGAAGCGGGCAAGAGTGAATACTCCGCCGTCACCCAACCCTCGCCCGTGCCCTTCAAAAAAGACGGAGTCTTATCCTCCACCATCGCGGTGCACAATACCATCGTGCGGCCGCAGGTCATCAGCACCGAACCCTGCGGATTTACGGTAAATCCGGGCTGTATGGTCACCGCCCGTAGCTCGTCCGCTTTACGATCATGTGGTCTGTTCATCTATCTCGCTCCCTACAATCATTTCATTAAACACTTTACCATTTTTCACCTCGTCCCGCCACCTATGAGCACATAAAAAAACGGCTTCAGGCTTAAAAGCCCCAAGCCGTTTTCCGCCCCACCGCCAACTATTTTATGGGTACTCCGCCGGTCAGGTCCGTATATCCGCCCAGCGTATTGGTATCCCACCCCTCTACCCGAAAACTCACCCGCTTGATGGTGGGATATTCCCCTAAGGTATTGATGATGGACTCGACCATCAAATCCTCCTGCTCGCGATTTTTTACCCCCGTCACCTCGGCGCTCAAATCGACGATACACTCCCCGTCCTCTTTGATGTTGATATCCTTTAAAGTAGTTCCGGCCGGAAAAATGTTTTGCAGGGCGGCATCCTCGGGGCCGTCCAGCAACAATTCCATGGTGCGGCGCGCTACCCCCTCTTCCGCGGCTACGGTCCTTTCCTCCTGGCTCATATAGCCCATCTCATCGGGATAATACAGTTTAACCACCATCACCTCGCCCCCGGTCCCAACCGCATCCCCCGGCGCCGGGGATTCAGGCAGCACGCCCAGTTGCGCCAACAGTTCATCATCGGTGATGGGCAATGGTTCTTCATCCGCCGGCGGCGCTTCCTGAAACAACTGCCGCCAGTCGGCCAGCTCCTCATCGGCCGCGGTATTGCTGCATCCCCCCGACAAAAGGCACACGATCAGCATGGCCAAACCCAGAAAAATAATGGCCCCTTTCCTCATCCTCATCGCACAATCCTCCTCGTCCGCTTTTGATCCTTCACTAAATAATACTAAGGCTGTCCTGCAAATATGCGCGTTTTTTTAACGCCCCATATATAAAAACCAGCCCTTCATAGGCCCATGAGTGCATCCCATAGGCCCATTAAGGGCCGGTATTTTCGTCACAGCGGTTTACTGCTGCATACAGGGTATAAGCCTTAAAAAAGCTGCGGCGAGGAGGGTTTAATCCGGTTCCGACAGTTTGGCCATTGCCTCCTCGATAGTAAGTCCCGACGCCACGCCGCTAATGACGGTAGATGTCAGGGTACAGCTCATCTCCACTAAAAACAAGGTTTCACAAAACACGCCCTGATCCACATAATCCCCCAGGGGATATCCCAGGATGTGCCGCACGTACACCATCTGCGGCAATCCAAACTCAGGCCGGGCTTCAACCATGGCGCAATGCCCCGCCGGCATGATCTGATTGATTCGGTTGAGCGTCCTGAGCAGCGTCAATTCATCGATGCCGTCAATAGGATCGGGGAGTTCCACATAGAACTGTAAAAACTGTGAGAACTCCGCGTCCTCGGTGTCCAGGGGCAGGAAGGAATGATTCATAAAGCGGGGACGCCCCTCATCATCGTCCGGCAATTCGACCAGCAGGGTTGGCAACAGTAGATTCTCCGAAGACGGAGCCATTGCCGCCTCCATGTCCATCTCCTGATAATAAGCGATCATGCGCTCAAACTGCTCCAGCATCATTTCCTCGCTCAGGGAACTGTCTTTTAGTAACTCATCGCTGAAACCCATCAATAATCTCCTTTCATATCCGGCCTTGGCCCAGCCGGTGCTTAACGCCATAATTCATTATTATAGCATATCATCAATCCTGATATACGGCATCACCCTTAGCTAAAAGCGGTGATTGCGCCGCGCCGTCATCCTGTTATCACGCCTCCCGGTAAAAACCGGAACGTATGGTATCTCTCATCTCATCCTTGGTATTGGCCCGCAACAGCGGACCATATCCCATTCCCAGCGCAACGACCCGCTGATTAATCTCCTTGTAGCGGGCCATGGCATTGCGCACCTGTTCCGCCTTATCGTCATCCTGTGGCAACATGCCATCCAGATTGAGGGCTCCCAACGCAACGATACGATTTAACAGGTTGGCGGCCAGATGACTGCGCCTGGCTTCCTTGTTGGCAGTGGATTTGTTCAGATTCCCGCCTAATACGCCTTTATCGCGCGCTTTCTGGCGCGCCCCGCGGGCCAGGTCCCTGATGGCAAACCCGGCGCCGGAAGCGGCTTTCATGCCTCCGCCCACCACGCTTCCGACACCGGTAGGGTCTAGGGTGGCCAGGGAACCTGCAAAGCCTACCAGATCATTAAAAATCATCTGCAAAATAGCCTCGCGTAAGCGTTTGGTATTGGCCCCCTGCAACTCCGACAGCATATCATAGTCTTCCACATCTTGGCGCACGCCCGATTCCCCCGCGTCATCATTCTTCTGCATCTTGGCGGTCACTTCATCCAAGCGTTTGCTCCTTTTCTTGCCGGTTTGGGCGTCGGCCACATCCTCAAAGGAAGTCCTGATGCCCATCTTACCGGTACCCTTGCCCCTGCTCATTTTTTCAGCGGTAAACGCATGGGCGGTGTCTTTGCTCCTGATGGCGGCCTTGGCCTTACTCTTTTGGGCTTTCATTTTAGTTCTGGATTTCCCGGCCTTTACCGCATCCCGCAGATTGAAACAAAGACTGATTCCGGAAGATACCGAACCCATAATAGCGCCCACCAGAGGTAATGAACCTACTACCATGCCGATGTCGTCAATGATGCTCTGGACGGACTCCAGCACACTCAGACAAGAATCGATATAAGTTTTTAATAGCGCCAGTTTATCATCCGCCGTTATATCTCCGGGATTGCTTTTAGCCAATTCAAAGATTTTTTTGATATACCCGCCCGTGGTCACCAGCGCATCCGCACAGCTCAAAATAGAGCCCAGGACCGGCACTTCCACGAGACCCTTTTTAGAGTGCGTGGCCAGCTTCCTGGCATCATTTATGGTGGTGAGCGTATCCAAACCGCTGCCGGTTAAACTGCTGCCGTAACCATAGGCGGTTTTGGTTTTATCCGCGCCTTCCTTGGCTATCGCCACCACTGCGCTGCCCAGCGGGCCAAGCTGTTTGGCGGGCGTACTTTCCCGTAGCGTCCCCGCCTTTTTGACCAATTGATGCAAACGGCCTTTCTTGTATTTCTGCAATCGCGTCTTTTCATCCAGGGTCAGGGGATTAGCCGCCGGTCCTCCGCCCATGTCAACGACGATAATGTCATCGCTGCTTGTGCGGGAAGTCTTAGGCTTTTCCTCAGGGCCGCCCGTTACATTGACGATATCCTCGTCCAGAAGCGCCAAGCCTAAGCCTCTGCCGGAACTGTCCTCATCCGTTCCGCGGGAATCGGTCATGGACTCTCGCAACAGCGCGGGTCCCGTTTTTTTGCGGTGATGACTGTGATGATGCCTTTTGGTTTTTTCAGCTTTATCGGGCATAATATCCACCTCGCTCCCTTTTATTCAGACTGACCACGGTTTTGGGCCATCCCCCATCAATCATTGCGCCCCAACTCCCCTTTCAAATATCCCTGTACCAGATGAAAGTATTCGCCGAACTCGTCTTTCCTCATGCTCTTACCGGCCTTTAAGGTCTCCGCCTGCACCGCCAATAATATCTGCATCATACCCACCGGCTTATCCTCGGCCGCAGCCAGAAAAGCTGCCGACACCGCAATGTTTTTAATACTGCTGCCGGACAGTTCAAAACTGCGGGCTAAAAACTCAAGGTCCAGGTCATCGTCACGCGGCATTCCCGGCGGGAAAACGGCGTGCCATATCTTGAGCCGGTGTTCGGCATCGGGAAAAGGAAAATCTATGATGAATTTGATGCGGCGTTTGAACGCCTCGTCAAAGTTTTGTATAAAGTTGCTGGCTAAAACGACTATTCCTTCGTACTCCTCCATCTTTTGCAGGAGATACGAGGTCTCCACATTAGCATAACGGTCATGAGCGTCTTTGGTTTCGGAGCGCTTGGCAAAAAGCGCGTCCGCCTCGTCAAAGAACAAAATGCTCTGGCTCTTTTTTACCTCGTCAAATACCGCGCCCAGATTTTTCTCCGTTTCACCGATATACTTTGACATCACGCCGGACAGATCCACCCGGTAGATCTCCAAATGCAGCTCCCGGGCAATGACCTGTGCGGCCATGGTCTTACCGGTTCCGGGGGGGCCGGCAAACAGCATCGACAAACCCCGCCCATAAGGAACTTTTTCTCCGAAGCCCCATTGATCGTAAACCCGATGGCGGTATTGCACCTGATCGCAGGCATTGCGCAACAAACGCTTGGTCAGCGGCGGCAGGATCAAATCCTCCCAGGTAAAACCCGCGTTTACCCGCACCGCTTTTTTGCCCAGATTATGCGATAATTGACGGCGGCAAGCCTCATGCAGCAATTCATCGTCGATGAGTTTTGCCCCCCGCCACCGCATCAGGTTGCGCATATCGTTCACCGCATGGCTTATGCGCCCGGGAGTGAGGGCAAACTTCACCGCCAACGCCTCCAGGCGGATATCATCGGTCAGCGGCAGATTTTCCAGATAGCTTTGCCACAACTCAATCCGCTCCCCGACATCGGGGGTAGGCACGGACACCTCTACCAGCGAATATTCCTCCTGTTCCCCGGCTTCCGGCCACTGCCGCTCGGAAATAAGAAACGCAATCGGAGATCCCGCCAACGCCTTGTCGAGCAGCATTTTTATCCGGGCCCGGTCTATCGTGGCATCTTCCACACCGCTCTCGTCCCCATCCGCGCCGCCCGATGCGGTATCGTCTTCCAGCAAAGCCTCAAAACCGGTAAACGCCGGTAACGCGCCCCATATAACGCTTTCGCGGCATACGCGGTCGATTATTTTTTCCCAGGCCCAGCGCTTCTTCAATAACAGTTTCAAATCCACTATCAACACCGGCAATTGACGGGCAAAGCAGAAATGACGCACCAGCAACCGGCGCCCCGAACCCGGCGCTCCGTGCAGGTAAAACACCACGCCCTCGGTATGCGATTCCGCAAAAGCGGACATGCGGTGAAGCAGCTCTTTATTGGTTATCAACGGCGGCAGTTTACCGGCTACCGGCAAAACCAACTCCGTTTCCATTTCCAGCTCCCGGTCGGGTATGCCGAAATCCATGACATAATCAAGGATCCGCGCTTCCAGCTTCACGGGCAGGGAACCCTGCCCTCTCCAGCCCACGCCGCCCTTGGGCTCCACGAAAAAGTTCTGCCACACCGCGCGGCGCCGGGTCCATTCGCTCAAAATTTCCCGCTGCCGCTCCGGCTGCAGGCAAAAGGTGCGCAAGCACAAGTCCAGCGTAGGGACTCGGGATTCGCCGATATCCTGCAACAGACAATACACCCTTTCAAGCCCCTGGTCCAATTCCGCGGCCAGCGAAAGATAAACGCAATGGCGCTCAAACTCGTTTAAACCGAAGCGGCGAAATAAATACTCCAGCGCCACCACGCCGCCCGCGTCCACCGTAGCTTCGCAGCGTTGGCGAATGGTTTGCTCGAACTTCTCAGTCTCTGTTATGCCCCGTTCAAACAGGCCGGGATGGGGCCAGCTATCGTCCTCCCGCGTCAAATAGCTCAAATCCGTCATATATACAAACTGGTTGCGCAACTGCAGAAGCTGCCCATTCTCATCATTGCGCACCGCATGTTCCCAATACAGAGCCAAGCGCTGCTTGACCAGCAGCAAGACCTCATGCAGATACTCCTGCTTGGAACGGTAAGCCGTCACATCGTCCTTACCCGCGCTTATCGGTTTTTTCATCTTCATGCCCATGCCATACTTCTTCTTTCCGCTTTTATATGGGAAATAACTCCTGACCACGCCCAAGGCTTGCAAAAAACGTCCCGCTCCCGCGCCCTTAGCTCACCGCTCCGGGTTACAACGCCACTTCGCGGTACTTATCCCCCAGCCCATCATACTTATACAAGGTGCCGTCGGACATATCCACCGCATAGCGGTCGATCAGCACCGTATGGGAATCGCGGTCCTCGCCTACATAGAAGCTGTAACCCGCTTTGCCTTCCACTTCGATTTCCCCCTCGGAGCGATAAATGATGGCGGCATTAGCATATACCGCATCCATCGTCTCAGCCGCATACCACCGCACCAGTTCCAGAGCCTGGGCTTCGGTCAGCGGGCCTTTGCTCCCGGCAATAGCGGCGACAGCATCATGAGCGCCCCGCGCTTTTCGCTCCTCATCCAGCATCAAAACCGCGGATTCGAGCGGCATAAACGGATCGGTATCCGAAATCCGCCCCGTATACAGCATGGCGTACGGTTTGCCGCCATCCACCGTGAAATAAAAGGTCTTGTCCCAACACTCCGGTAGATTCATTTGAAAGGTGAGATAAATGCTGTTCATTACCAGCCGCTCATATTCGGCCGCATCCGCCGCCGGACAGGTGAGGGCGGCCTTTACATCCTCAAAAAACACGATGGGCGCCGATTTCATATCCAAATCGATACTCACCCCATTCGCCTCGTCCTGATAGTTTACGCCGATGCGGCGCACCTCCACCGGAACCCCCAAAACACTGCTCAATCCATCCGCCAGCTTGGTATGATTCAAGTTTCCCCGGTACAGTATCGGATACTGCTCACTGATGCCGGTTCCCTCTATGTAGATAAGCGCCTGCGGAGCAGCCTCATATTCCTTGCCGCCGCCACAGCCCGACAGCAAGAGCAGCGCCGTCAGCAGCAGCGCCAGGGCCGACAGCTTTTGAGGTTTTGACTTCATAAACGCCCCTCCATCCATTCTCACATCTTAGAAAGCAACTCGCTGATGACCTTGGCCGCCTGCGCCCGGGTACAGGTGCCGCCGGGCAGGAATACGCCCTCGGTCATGCCGGCGATAATGCCGCAGCGCACCATGCGCTGCACGCTGTTCTCCGCATAAGCGGAAATATCCGCCTCATCGTTGAATATTATCGGGCTGGCGTTTTCCTTGAGCCGCAGCGCCATTCCCACGGAAGCATTATTGGATAAGGTGGCCATGTCCTCCCGCGTCAGATCGCTGTCGGGCCGAAAGAGATTATTGCTCACGATAGCGTTGGCGATGTTGTTCATGTATGACCAGGTCACCGCCGGAGCATACCATTCAGTGGCTTTCACATCGGGATATACCTGCACCGGAGCCCCAACTTTGGCGGTGGAAAAGGCCTTGGTAATCATATTTACAAACTGAGCGCGGGTCACGTTGGCGTCCGGCCGGAACGTACCGTCGCCCATGCCGTTGATTACCCCCCGCGAAGCCAGGAAAATGATGTAGCCGTTAGCCCAATGCGAAGCCGGCACATCGGAAAACAGCGATATCTTATACGCGACGGCGTACTTGGACAGATGCTCCACATAGCCGTAGATATAACCGTTCTCGGCGTCATAACGGCATTCGGTGACGATCTCGGTAGTGCCGTCGCTGCGGATATACTCGATGACCAGGCCCTCCGCCGTTTCGCCTTCCCGCAGTTCATAAGGGATGCGGATTTGGATGCCGTAAGTACCGTCTACCTCCACCACTTCCACCCCGCTGTTATCCACCGTGAAATCCACGCCGGGCCGCCCGTCATAGTCGAAGGTGCTCATATCAAACTTGACATTGCCGTTTTCGTCGTATTCCAGCCCCTGCATGGCGTCCTTATGCAGGCGGATGGAGCCCCTGGGCGTGCGCACCTCCAGCGTGTCCACCAGCCCCGAATCGATCAGGCGCTGCATATCCTCGCGCTTCATATTGACCACATATTCCGTGGCCCCCTCCCCCGGCGGGTCGGTGACATTGATGATGGCCTCGCCGTCGGCGTCCGGCAGGTCGTCCTTATGACGCTGCGCCATATCCAACAGCGCGTCGATGGCCTCGCTGCTGACATCGGTGGTGCTGACGCCGTTCGCGTCCACGCTGGAATCGTGCAGGGTCAGGGTGGTATCGCTGGACACGTTCTCCTCGTTAGTCTCATTCACCACATCGAACGCAGGCGCTTCCGGTTCTCCCCCGCCGCCGCCTCCGCCGCCGCCACCCCCGCCGGGATTAACTGGCGGCGGGTCAGCCACGCCGGCCACGCTGAAGGAGAAGCCGTAGGAATAAGGGTGGTCAGAACCTTCGCCGCGATAAATGCTACCTTCAAACTCCGCCTCCGTCCCAACCTTCGGCCAAGGCAGTGCAAAAGTGACACTACCGTTGCTAATGTCATTAATACGAGCCCCAAAATAGGCGAAATTTTCTCCCGCACTTATGTATGCTTCAAATGGCAAATCAGTAAGTGACGAAACAGAAATAGTAAGCTCAAAAAACTGAATATCTTCGGGTACTGGCCCATCAAATCCGTACCCGACATTTTCGCTCTCAATAAGCTTGGCATTAGCATTAGATTCGACCACGCTCAATTGGGTGGTGTCGGAAGCCAGTGTGATATAAGTGCCGTACTCAGAGGCATCAATTTCCGTTACTACATTATACGCTAGACTCTTTCCCCCAGCGGCCAGGGTAAAGGTAAGGGTGGCCTCCGTCAATGTGAGGGTAAACTCCGCACTGACCATAACGTCAGCCGCCGGCATAGTGAAGTAATATACTTTATCTGATGGCTCATAGATTACCATCACTGGATTGCCCCTGGTGTCAGTCACGCTCATTTTTTCCACAGTATAGGCATAGCCATTGCCGTATTCAGGCTTGATCTTTAGTGTCACACCATCTCCCTCTGCCGCTAAACGCGCTGAAGCCTCCACCGTACCATTGCGAATACCTTCATCAACGCTTATGGAGTATGTTGACCCGCTGGCATTGGGGTCCTCCGGCGCGGGCATATTTCTCACTTCCGGCGTGGCCGCGGAGACGTCGGTGTTGGCGGTGGCGCCCCAGACGGGAGCGCAGCATAAGGCCAGTCCCAGCGCGCACAGCAGCATGAGCCCGGCCAGCCGGCAGCCGGCGGCGATAAAGGCATTTATATGAGAGCTGGCTTTTTCATACGGTTTCACGGCGTCTATTCCTCCTGACGGCAAATGGTCTGCAATCTATGCGTAGTTCCCTAAGCCGGGCTAAAAATGCTCGATACAAATATCCACCTCGGACGTATCCTGCTTCTGAAAATGCTGGTCACTCAGGTATAAGTATTCGCGGGCGGCGGCATCCTGGCGGAACTGTTTCAGCACTTCGATGAATACCAGCCGCGCTTCGTAGAATTCCCGGGCGCAGTACAGGTTGACGCCGCGCTCGAACAGTTCGCGGGTGCGCTGTTTGAGGTCGCGGATATCCTCGCGGTCCCCGTCGTAAACGTCGTACAGCTTTTCGGTGCGCCCTTCGAGGTCGATGGACAGCAGCCCGATGAAACGGGCGCGGTATTTCTGGTCAAAATCGTCGATGCGGTTGATGACGTCGGCGGTGGTGAGGATGCGCGCTCCGTACTTGGCCCCCTTGCGGTTGAGGAAGGCGGTCATGTTGGTGGAGCGGGACACGGTGGCGGCGGACAGCCGCTTTTCATGGCCTACGATGCCAATCATGACCGGGCCGTAGCACAGGGAACAGGTAAGCTCCAGCGGGCGTTCCAGCCCCAGCGCGCCGGCGGCGTTCAGTTCATCCACCCGCTGCCCGATGGAGATGGCGGCGTTGAGAGCTTCTTCGCTGGGGCCGGTGAAGAAGGCCAGCAACCCGGCGTTGATAAAGCGGTCGATCACGCCGCCGTTGGCGGTGACCAGCGGCACGGTATTGGAATAGATGTTGTTGATAAACCCGAACATGCTCTCCCCGTTCATGGTGCTGACGATATCGTCGAAGTCCACCGCGCTAAAGGTGAAGACGGTGACTTCCTCGCGGGTCTGGTTGCCCAACTGGACGTCGGTAATGCTGGCCTTGCGCAGCATTTCAAACATGCGCGCGGGTACGAAGCGGTAATAGCCTTCGCGCGACGATGTGAGCTCCTGCACCTGGTTCTCGATGGTCAGCGACATCTGGTTGAAGGTGGCGGATACCTGGGCGATCTCGTCGCGCCCGCGCACCGGCACCTGCGAACCCAGCTCGCCGTTGATGATATCCTGCACGCTTTGTTCCAGGCGTCGAAGCGGCCACAGGGATACGATGAGCAGAATGCTGAGGATGATTACCAACGCCAGCATGATCATCATTTCTATTTGGCTCAACTGCTCGCTGCTCTCCCGGATGGCATAATTCATGGCGTCCACCGTGGTGCCGGTGTTCAGTATGGCCACTACCTCACCGGTTTCATCCTGGATGGGGGTTATGATCTTTATCCAGCTACCGTCGATATCCCGAGCTATCTTGCTGACCTCGCGCTTCTGATCGATGGCCTCGCGCACGGCCGCCATAGTGGTGCGGTCTATATAATACTCGGCCGGCATGTCGATATAGTATTCGTCACAGAACAGAAAGCTGGGCTCGCCATCCCTCACTATATACATCCAATTATAGGAGAAGTTATGGACGGTGAGGTAATCCTCCGCCGCAATGTTGTCGCCGTTGTAAATATCGGCCTGCGCGGGCAGGGCGGTCAGCATCTGCCGCAATTCATAGTAATATACGCTGTTAAACGGGTTTTCTATGTCGATGGACTTTATGCGCTCCGCGCTCAACTGCTCCTGCTGTTGTTGTGACAGCAGGAAAAGCTGTTTTATCTGGTATTCTTCGATCTGCTCGGAAAAATGTTGGTCGATCATGTACCGCATACACATCATACATACGATTATAAGGGGGATGGCGATGAGCAACATCTTGCTCACCAGCGGTACCCGCCCGCCGCTTATCAGCAGGAATAAGCGGTACAGCAGGAAGATTACGCCCAATGCCAACCATATCGCCAGCAAGGCCAGTCCGGCTTGCTTCCACTTGTCGCTGTCAGTGCGGGTGATTTCATAAAACATCCGGTCTGAGCCCGCCTGGTTTCCGTTAAATACCCCTATCGCTATCCCGTTGGCGGTATCCACATCGCTGATAAAATTACCTTCCGCGGTAAAACTGCGCTTATTCAGGTCGTTATAGGCATAACCCGGGGTTTCGGGCGGAAAGCGCTCGCTGATGGTGAAATACCGCGATACCTCGCCGCTGTCGGTATTCACCGCCATTACCGCGTCCTGATAAATATCCGTGATATACACGGCATTAGCGCCGTCATAATATATCCCCACCAGGCGGCTGTGCGGTTGGTCGGTAGAGTAATAGCGGGAAGGCGCTGTCTCTGCTGGGTCTGCCCCGGCTTCCGCCGCGGTGGCTACGGGATAGAGCTGCTCGCTGCTCAATCCGTCCGCGCCGGCCCGATAGAGATGGCCTTCGGGCGTGGAAAATACAATATCGCCCTTACGCGTGTACACCAACTCCGTAAAACCGATGGCGATATCATAAGCGGCGGTGGAATATACCCGCGGCGCCATGCCGGGCTCCGCCTGATGCAACAACGCCAGCATGGACATAGTGGCGGGATCGTTGTCGATAGTAAAGTAATGCAGAATGCCGTCCCGCACCGTAACGGAAAGGCAATTGCGCGCTGAAACGTCGCCGGCGGCGATATCCACGCTGTCCTCGCCGCTAGCATCGTTACCGGCCAACCGGGATGCGGAACCGGCGACAAACAAATCCCAGGCCGGAATCAAACCGGAGCTTTCAAAATCACACTTATAAACCCGCTCGGAAACGGTTTCATTGTTGATCAGATTGCGCTCCTGTACGTATACGTATACCTGCCCGTCACTGTCTATGGTGAGATCGTCCATGGTACGGATTATGTTTTGTTCATATTTTTTTATATACGCCTGGGCCTGCGCCTCGCCCCGCAAATCCGCTTTTATTACCGCCAATCGCCGGTCGTTGTCATTAATAAAATAAAAGGCATCATCCGTAAGCGCGGTGTCGCCCACGCATTCCACCCGGTAGTTGGACAACCAGAAGCCCCAGGCTCCCGCGACCGCGATGCTGGCCAGCAACAATAGTATGAAGGTGATAATTCTTCCTCGCGTTGTCATGTGGTACGCCTCCGCTTTCTTTCGATATTATGGCACCTGGATGGTGGTCTGGCCGGGATTGGTGATCTGGATGACCCCGGCCCACATACACATCAATTTGGAGCTGTTGTTCAACGCCGGCATGTTGGCGATCAATACGGTAGGTGAACCGGGCGCCCAGGGCGCTGTGGTATTGGGGATACAGGGCATGGGGGTCAACACTCCCAGCGCGGCGGAAGTAGCCGCGGCCACGGTAGGATTGGCCAACGACTGGCACATACCGAAGGGCATGATGTTGACCATCGGCTTGTTATCCATGATATTGGCGATGGGCATGGAGGTAAGCACCTTGTTGTTGGGCAGTACCATCAGGGTGGACGGGGCTACCCCGAAGCTGCAAGACATCATGGCTCCTCCGCACACGCACATTCCCATTTTGATTCCCCCTTATTAATAATGAGCCCTGACCTGCCGCCTAAGCCGTAAGGTCGATACGGTTGGCCTGCCCCCATTTTATCACCTGAGGGGCGGCGGTTATTTCGCCGTCGGTTTCAGTTTCCATGGTTACCGTTTCTTCCTTGGCGGTATTGGCTTTTAGAGCTATGAAGTACTCGCCTTTTTCGTCCGCCACCGTAGTATACACCGGCAGTATTTCGGTGCCCGACTTTTTGTAACCCATGTTGAGAACCGGTTCAATCACGTACTCTCCCCGTTCGGGATCGCTGTGCTCCAACACTGTGAAAACCTCGCCTGAGTCCTTGGGTTTAGTCATTATGGCAAAGCTTTTGCCTTCCAAATCGGCATTATCGGGATTAAACAGGCACAGTTTAGCGCCATCCCGTGCGGCATCATAATCGTATAGCAGTTTCATCGGCCCACCGCCGTCACCGATGAGGCTGATGCGGCTAAAAGGCGCGGCCTGGCCATAAATCGAAGTGGAACCGGAAGGAAGATTATAGCTGCGGCTGGGTTGCATACGAATTTTGACCAGAGGATGCAGGGGATCAAGCGCCCGTGTATCTATCTCCCGCCGCACCGGGTGATAAAACAGCCCCTTCACCTCCACCGCCAGCGTCGATTGCTCACTGTCGGCAAACACATAGTACCCTCCGCTCTTACGGATAGGCGAACGGAAATAGCCGTCCGCACTGACCGTGATGCCGGAATCGGCTATGGGCCGGTCGGTGAAATCGTCCAACACCTGTACCACCAGGTTTACTTTGCGTTTAAGGCTGAATCGGCTGATGTCATGCATTGCGCCTTACTCCTTCGCGGAAATTTCCATATCCACTACCCGCCGCACGGTACGGATACGCGTCGATTCGAGTTCAATCGGTGATACTTTATAAAAAACCGTGAGGCTGTACGGCAGGTTGGGGAACGTCCACAACCGGTGCTTGACTTCCGCATCCAGGTTCAACATCTGGATACGCAGATTAGTGCCCCGCGCCGCTTCTACCGGGGTTAGGGTCTCCGCGCTGAATACGGCATTATCCTGCAGGACCTGCATGGCTTTACCTAAAATACGATGGTTTTCTTCGGCCCTGAATTTTACGTCTACGGTGGAAAAAGCCGTCATCATATAGAATAAACTCAGATAGGTAGAAGGATATTGCTGCTTATTGGGTTCCCGGTCGATCATGTCGTTGACGCGGATTTCTTCGCTCTCTTTAATGTCATAAAGATGCAGCCCCAGGATAATGTTGCCCTTGTCCGCCGGGTTGCACAGGCCTATGGTATCCGGGTTCATGATAGTGTCCGGAACCATCTCCTGCCGGAGCAGATTGCATATCGCCGCACCAACATCAGCTATAATCGTATGCCCAGCCATTCTATATCCTCCTTGCCCCAATAATGTCAATCATTAAATAAACGCGCTTTACGGCAGTACTTCCAGCAAGTAACAGGCCTCGCTGCCGGATACGAATACCATTCGCAGCGTTCCCTTGTCATATTGATAAGTCTCCAGGATTACCTCGGAATCAGCCGAAAGATTGGTCAGACGGCCATTAAAACGATTGGACTGGCTTACCGATATCATACGCGCATCGCCGATAGGCTCGGTGCCGGTAGCTACCGGTTGCCCCAAAACGGCTACGATTTCGGCCTTGGTCATTCCAGCTTTGACTCCGGCTACCTCGGCATGGTTCCATACATCGACCCGCAGTATCCTTCCGGCGGTATCGGTCTGTACCGTGATGCCGATATTCTCAGTTATATCGGAGTATACCTTGCTGCTGCCGGTCGGCCTGGCCCATTCCATCGGGCTGGCGGAAATAACCGTGTTGATATCGGCAGCGTTCATATCCGCCAAAGCGGTATAATTGATTGATCCGTCTTCATTGACGGGACCGGAATAAATTATCGCCCCTCCGCTTTCCTCGGGAAAAGTGGTCACTGCGCCCGCAGCGGGCGCAGTCTCGGGTTGAGCCGGGGGTTCCGGCTCGGGTTCTATCTCC
>JAUNBV010000152.1 GCA_030526885.1 Syntrophomonadaceae bacterium | reverse complement strand
CAGTACCGTTACCAGCATGGCGCGGCTCATAGTGGTGTAGGGTTCAAAAGTGGTTACGTCGGTGCCCTGCATCAGGCCGTTCTCGTTCACGTACTGCACCGCGCCATAGAACCAGTCGCCGGCGTTCACGTCGGTGAAAGGATTCACCCATCCGCTCACGCTCACCCCTACCATGTAGCGGGAGAAATGATTTACGGTGAAGGTGACCAGTTTCGTCTGGGGGTCATAGGTGCAGGGTATTTCGGTCATGGTACCGTCGGCGGCCAGATACCATACCGTCACGTCCTCGGCCTTTTCGCCCGCTTTCAGTTCATAGGGCAAGGATATCGTGACCGTGCCATTGAATTTAGTGATCTCTTTCCCGTCCGAGATTACGGTAAGGGAGAATACCCGCTTACCCGGTTGGGTGTCCGCATACTGCGCGGAAACGTCTTTGACCTCAAATTTTACGCTGCCGGTGGCTTGTTCATCGATGCCCTTTAGCGCTTCGGTGCTGAATACCAGCTGTGCGCCGTTTTCGCCCTTCACGGTGAGGGTCTTCTTCTGGGCGATGAGCTGGTCCAGCGTATTGGTGGTCACGCTATTGCCGCTGTTGATGGTGGTGGCCAGGCCTCCGCCCCCGCCGCCGCCGCCGGGAGAACTACCGCCCCCGCCGCCACGATAGGCAAAGACAGCGTCGATAGTGTGATCTTCGGTCACGTTAGTAAAGGTGTAAGTGGTAGCGTTGCTGGCGGTGCTAAAAGTATAGCCGCTGGCGTTCACCCCGTCGATCAGCAATTGGGATATATAATAGTTGCTATCGGCGGTAATGGAGAATGTCTCACTGCTGCCGTTGCGCACCGGCACTCTACCTGATGGGGCAATGGTGCCGCCGGTTCCGGCGGTAGCAATAATATTATGCTTCCAGTGGGCATAAATAGTGGTATCTGCGGTAAACACCGTATCAGTGGTCACTTTATCGCCGCCAGTCAGCGCGGTATACCAACCATCGAAGGTATAGCCGTTACGGATAATCGTAGGCATGGCGTCGAGTTTGTCGTAAAGGCCGGTTTGTGCGCTCACCGGATACACGTTGCCGCCGTTGGGGTCAAAGATGATGGTTTTTCCGAGTTGATTCATTTGGATTTGTTCCGTATTAGTGCCAGTACCATCGGGATCGACCGATAAAACAGGGGCGCCTGTTCCAAGCCCAACGGTGGCTATGGTGCTTGCAGTAACGGGGACATAGGTCGCCCCATACACTGTTGCAGGCGTAGATGCTTTGCTGTCAAAAAGAACGGCAACATCCATGGTTCCGCTATCGACCCCGCGAATTTTCGCTGTATATCCATCAATTAAGTCAAAACGTTTATGGCACTCGCCATCCTCATCAAAATAGACATAGAAATTACCGTAATCGGTGTACACTCTTTGGCTTGTATTATGCTCAAGGGTCAACACCAGTTGCCCTTGGGTGTCATATATGTCTATATCCACGGGACAGCTGATGTTGTAACTCGAAAAGCTATTCCATCTGCCATTAATCTGTATCGTCTCCGTGCCATTATCGGTCACCACGCTAAAGCGATCAAGCGCTGTTGCCCCTCTATTCGTGCTCACAAAAATAATGGGATCGCTGTTTAGCGTGATAGCCCTAAATTTTCCTCCACGAAAACTGTGTTCCGTTTGACGGTCAAAAGCTATCGTGTCGCCACCGCCAAGACCTAGTATTTTTATTTTATCGAATCCCCCCACATCAAAAATGTATTGTTTTCCGTTGCCCTTATAATAGATGTAAGTATCGTCTCCCAAGCCGCCATCCAAAATATCATAATTGCCCGAATTACCGCCAATCAAACGATCATATCCGTTTCCAAACGACTCGAGCCGGTCATCCCCGTCTCCACCATACATGATGCAATCAATCCAGTTTTTATCGTTCAAAAAAAGCAAAACATCGTCACTGCTTGCGCCGAAAAAAACACGTTGGGCACGCGCAGTTTCGGACAATTTCTTTGCAAATCCTTTGCTGGGTTCATATGTTCTCAATTCTTTGGTTAACGCAGGGGTGCCCTTTTCAACAAGGGATTTTAGACTGTGTTGGTCTGGCAGATATGATATTGAACCGTAGCGGCTTTGAAGTTCCTTGTATGGCTTTAATTCTTTGCCTACCTGTCCGGCGAACACATCATACTGGTTAATGTAATCAACAAAATCCCACTCGTCAACGCCCTTAAAGTTTTTAGACATTTCTATTTCAAAGTGAGCATAGGCCACGAGAAGCGCGGAAACGGAGTTGAAAGTGTGTCCCTTGCAACCAGAGTACGCCGATACGATGTCCCCCAAGGCCCCGCCCAGCGAATGGCCGGTGGTGACGATTTTATCCTTGTCATAGTCCTCGGCAATCTTGTCATAGAAATTTATTGCATCGGGGATTTGATTTCGATCTGTAGCAACATCAAGTATCTGCATATAATAATCGTTCTCTATCCAATCATTCCACGCATCTTCATCGGTAAATGCTTCAAAGGGGTTTGGCTCTGACCCGCGATATGCGATCACGACCTCGTTATGGTTATTTACGAAAGCGACGGCGGCAAAGCCGGTTTCAGTGGGTTTTTCTTCGAAAGCGAGCACTTTCCAATCAGCCACCTTGGCAAACAACTCGCTGTAACGAATATCAGTATCTTTCCATATCTTGCTCCACTTGTTCCCGATCAAATCTTTGACCGTTTTTTGCAATGTGCATGGGCTGTAAGCCAGATCAGAGAGAGCCAGATAATCGATGGGACCGAGATCCGACAAAGAAGTGGAAGGCATGGAAGGCGCGCTGCCATCCCAAGTCTCTAATCTAAATCCGTTCCATTCCCATGTCCCGGTGTAATCGTTATAGTATTTGTTATCCCAACCATTTTTGCCAAGGATGTAGTAGAGGGTGGTGTCGGCGGGGAAGGAACGGGCGTAATACATGTAGTGAATCACACTAGGAGCATCTCCACAGAAATAATAGCCTGCGATGCCACTACAGCCGTCGAATGCACTCAGACCAATGCTGGTCACGCTAGCAGGAATGGTAACATTGCCTTTCAGGCTACTACACGACTCAAACGCATAATCACCGATGCTTATAACGCTGTCCGGGAGGGCATAACTGGTCCCCGGGTTTCCGCTAGGATACTGAACGAGCGTGGTCATATCCTTGTTGAAAAGTACGCCGTAGCTGTCGGTACAATAATATTGATTTGCTGATGGCACCGAAAAGCTAGAAATGCTGCTACGACCTAAGAACGCAAATACATCGATGCTGATAACACTGTCCGGGAGGGCATAACTGGTCCTTGGGTTGCCGCTAGGATATTGAATGAGCGTAGTCATATCCTCATCGAATAGTACGCCGTAACTGTCGTTGCAATAATATTGATTGGCCGACGCCACAGAAAAGCTGGAAATCCCACAACCTACAAACGCACTGTGGCCAATGCTGGCCACGCTGTTCCCGATGGTGAGGCTGCCGGTGAAGCCGCTACAACCCTCGAAAGCATATACGCCAATGCTGGTGACGCTATTAGGAATGGTAAGCTTGCCGGTGAAGCCATCGCATTCCCGGAATGCCCCGTCGCCAATGCTGGCCACGCTGTTCCCGATGGTGAGGCTGCCGGTGAAGCCGCTACAA
>JAUNBV010000012.1 GCA_030526885.1 Syntrophomonadaceae bacterium | reverse complement strand
GTCACTGCCGCAAGCCAAGTCACGCAGCAAAAAAGCTGTACGCAGGACGAGCTGAGCACCTACACTGCGACCTTTACCAATACAGCGTTTGCCACCCAAACCAAAACGGATGTCAAAACGGCGGATAAGCTCGACCACACTACCGTCACCGATGCGGCGGTGGCGGCAACCTGCACGACAACAGGAAAGACGGAGGGTTCCCACTGCTCCGTTTGCAGCACGGTATTAACCGCACAGCAGACAATAAACGCCCTCGGGCACGACTATGCGGATATATTCACAATAGACACTGCCGCCACCTGTACGACGGCAGGCAGCCAGAGCAAGCACTGCTCCCGCTGCGACAGCAAGGCGGAGGTCACCGTGATATCCGCCACGGGCCATAGCTGGGGCGAATGGCAATCCAACAACGACGGCACCGAGACGCGCGTCTGTACGCGAGACGGTTCGCATACAGAGACGAAAAACAGCACCTTCACCATTACCTACGCCGGCATGGGCGGCGCAACGCACGGAGAGAACCACCCCGGCACCCATACCTATGGCGCGGCGACAGCTATATCCGACCCGACCAAGACCGGCTATACCTTCGAGGGCTGGAAGGTGAACGGCGGCAATGCCGTTAAAAGCCTGACCCTCGCCGCCAACGGCTACACAGCCGACATCACCCTGACCGCCACCTGGACGCTGAACGCGCCCACCGTGTCGCTTGCGGCGGATAAGGCCAGCGTCACCTATGGCACGTCCGTTAAACTGACCGCCACACCCAGCCATGCGGCAAGCGGCGTGACTTATACCTATGAGTGGTACAAGGACAACAGCACCAGCGCCATCAGCGGTCAAAGCAGCAGCACCCTCACCCTCACCACCGTGGCCGACAGCGGCAGCTATACCGTCAAGGTAACGGCAAGCGACGGGGCGCTGACCTCCGCACAGACCACAAGCAGCGCCGTCACCGTCGCCATCGGCAAGGCGGCGCACGGCAAACCCAACAAGCCGACTGAAAACAGCAAGACCTACAACAGCATCAGCGTGGACTTTGTAACCGGGCAGAAATATATCTGCCTGCCAGCCGCAGACGACGCGCCCACAACGGAGACCAGCGGTTGGCTGGCCGACGGCAGCTTCACCGGCCTCTCGCCCAACACGGCGTATAAGATCTACACCTACAAACCCGCCGCGGACGGCAACCACACGGCTTCCGCCGTGTCCGCAGCGCTGGAGGTCAGCACGGACAAGGTGAAGATAACCGGCCTCGCCGCGCCGGGGGATACTGCGCTGACGGACTTTTGCACCACTGGCGACGAAGTAAAAGCGAAGCTGACTGAAACCGCCGCCTGCGTCAGCGAGAATAACGGCGTAACGACGCTCACCATCACCTGGACGGCGCCCGCAGAATACAACGCCGACCCCGAGGCGGAGAACAGCTTCACCTGGAGCGTCAGCGCCCCGGATAACTATGAATTTGCCGCGACTGTGGTAAGCTCCGGCAGCGTCACCGTCACCAACAAGGCGGCGACGGCGGTGACTATCACAGGGACGGATAAAGCGATAACCTACGACGGCAATACCTACAACGTGTCGCAGATGTTTGATATCGACGCTAACGCCGGTACCGCCACATACTCTATCGTCACACCCGGCAGCGGCGCGGGAAGCATCACCGCCGCCGGTATCCTCACCATCACCAAAGCGGGTACTATCAAAATCAAGGTCGCCACCGCCGCCAGCGGCATCTACGCCGCCGGCAGCGCCGAGGCCACGCTGACCGTGAACAAGGGCAGCGTGACCGTCCCCACTATCGCGGGCAAGACCTACACCGGCCAACCGCAGACGGCGGACGTCACCGGCAGCACAGCCGATGGCAGCTATACCGTCACCACCAACGACGGCGGCACGGACGCGGGCGACTACGATGTGGTGCTGACGCTGAACAAGCCCGATCTCTACCGGTGGAATGGCGGGGATTCCGCCGCCAAGACCCTGACCTTTACCATCTCACAAGCCAAGAACGAATGGACGTCGGCGCTTTCCTGCGCAGGCTTCACCTACGACGGCGCGACAACTCTCTCGCCCTCCGCGACGCCCAAATTCGACGCGGTCAGCTATACCTATTCCACGACCTCTAACGGTCAATACAGTGAATTACCCACCGGAGGCATCAAGGATGCCGGAACGTATTACCTCAAGGCGACCGTGACCGGCAATACAAACTACGCCGGCCTCACGACAGATGACCCCGTAGAAGTGACCATCGCCAAGGTCAAGCTCACGCCCTCCGTCGGTTCGGTTGACGGCAGAGAGTATAACGGCGGCACGGACGCCACGGGCACGATCTCCCTGGCGGCGGCGTCAGGCTATACCATGCCCGCCAACGAATCGCCCGCAGCCACGGGAACCTTTGCGTGGACAAACGCGGACGCGGAAACAGCCACCGTCAACGTGACCGCCATCGCGCTGACAAACGCGGCTGTGAATAGGAACTACGAGCTTGACGCCGCGTCCCTCACGGGCGTCCCTGCGCCGGGAAGCACCAAAATCAGCCCCATGGGGCTGACCATTCCCGAAAAATCCCTCACCTACAACGGCACAACGGAGTATACGGTGTCCAATCACGTCACCGGCGTGAGCAGCGAGAAGATAACGCTTACCTACACCCTCACCGCCAAGGACGCGAGCGAGTATACCCACAATGCGGCCGGCAACGGCTTCACCCTCACCCTGTCTGACGGCAACTATACGGTCAAAGCGGCGGGGACGCTGACCATCGAACCCAAGGAGCTGACCGCCCCGGCCAAGACCGTCACCTACAACGGCGGCGTTACCTTCACGCAGGAGGTGGACGGCGTTAATAGCGAGAAGATCATCATCACCTATACCGCGTACAGCAAGAACGCGGGCGAGTATACCTTCTCGACTGCGGCGGGCGCGGGCAAGTACACCGCCACGGCCAGCAGCGGAAACTATACCGTCACCGGCGGCGGAACTCTCTCCATCGAACAACTGGAGGCCACGCTGACGTGGAGCGGCGACGGCACAACCACCTATGATGGCAACGCCCGCAGCGTCACCGCCGATGTGAGCAACAAGGTGGCGGACGACACGGTGTCCGTCACCGTCAGCAACGGTACAGCGACAAATGCCAGCTCCACGGCCTACACCGCCACGGCGACGGCTCTCGCCGGCGACGACGCGGAGAATTATAAGCTGCCGTCCAGCAAGACCACCACCTACACGATCAACTGTAAGTCCATCGAGGGCGCAGAAATAACCCTCGGCACAGCCCTGACCTACAACGGCGGTGAGCAGACGCAGACGGTCACGGGCGTCACCGTCGACGGCCTTGACGCCACCTTCGATGTCAGCAGCAACACCGGCACGGACGCCAAGGATGACTATACCCTCACCGTTACCGGCAACGGCAACTTTACCGGCACGGAGACGGCGACGTGGGGCATCGCGCAAAAGGCTCTGACCGTCACCGCCAAGGCGCAGACCATTACCTATGGCGACAGCATCGACGTGGGTGTCGACAAGGCGACGGCGGCGACGCTCGCCAGCGGCCACGCGCTCGCTTCCGTCACGCTTGCGCCCAGCGGCGCGGAGGTCACCACCGTCGGGACGATCACCCCCAGCGCGGCGGTGATTAAGGAGGGCGATACGGTCGTCACCGATAACTACGCCATAACCTACGCGGACGGCAATCTGACCATCAGCGCCGCCGCCATCACCTGCACCGCGCCCGATGTAGAGGTCACCTACGACGGCGCAGAGCACGCAGTCGCCGTCACACCAACAACGGTGAACAGCCAGACGCCCACAGTGAAATACAGAACGGCGGCTGCGGGAGAGTATACGCTCACCGACAGCCCGGCCTATACCAACGTCGGTGCCTACACGGTGTATTATCAGATCACCGCGCCCAACCACGCGGAAATAACCGGCAGCGCCACGGTGAAGATAAGCCCCAAGGAGATTGCGGCGGTGTGGGGCAATACCGTGTCCTTCACCTATGACGGCAGCCCCCACGCGCCCACGGCGACGGCGGTCACCGGCGTGACGGGCGAAACGGTCACGCTGTCGGTAAGCGGCGCGGCCACGGATTATAAAGCCGATGCCTACACCGCCACGGCCAGCATCGCTTCCGTCACCGGCGGCCAGGCTGAGGCGGGCAACTACAAGCTGACCGACACCACGCAGAATTTCACCATCACCAAGGCCGGCTTGACCGGCGTGAGCGTCAGTCAGAGCGGCACGCTGACCTATACCGGCCTGCCCCAGACCGCGACAGTGACTCCCGCAGCCACAGCGCAGGGAGGCCAGAGCGTCAGCTTCACCTACAGCGCCACGCAAGGCAATTATGGCGCGATGCCCAGTTTCACCGGCGCGGGCCCCCATACAGTCTACTACAAAGCCACCGCCGCCAACCATGACGAGGCCACCGGCAGCTTCACGGTCAATATCAGCAAAGCCACCCTCACCGTAGGCTTTAAGAGCGACCTTGCAATTACCAAAATCTATGACGGCGACAAGACCGTGGACAACGTGCAGACGGACTGGCTGGTGGTGAACGGCCTGCAAAACGGCGAGACGGCCACGGCCTCCGGGACGTGGGCTTACGACAGCGCCGATGTGAGCGGCAGCAGAACGGTCAGCGTCACCGCCATCACCATCAGCTACAACACGGCCACGGCCTCGAACTACAGCTACACATACGAGACACTTTCCACAAGCGGTGCTATTACTGACGCAACCATGACCCTCGCCGTCACCGGCTACGACAAGCCCTACGACGGCGCGGCCCACGGCATCAGCGTTACTATGGCCGGAGCGCAGATACGATACGGCACGGACGGCGTTACGTATGGCCTGACCTCCAGCCCCACCTACATCAATGCGGACACATACACTGTCTACTATCAGGTGACGAAGGCCAATTATACCACCGTCACCGACAGCGCCACGGTGAAGATCAGCCCCAAGGCGCTTGATGCGTCCATGATCGGCTCCATCACCGACCCAACCTACAACGGCGGCGAGCACAAGCCCGCGCCCACGGTGAGCTGGACGCCCAGCGGCGGAAGCCTGCTGACGCTGACTGAGGGCTCGGATAAGGACTTCACCTTCTCCTATGCCAACAACACCAATGCGGCAACGGCATCGGCGACGACAAAGGCCCCCACCGTCATCATCACGGCTGTGGAGCCCGGCAACTATTCCGGCAGCGTGAGCAAGACCTTCACCATCGACCCACTCACAGCGGAGCTGCAATGGAGCGGCAATACCGATCTGGTCTATGACGGCGAGGACAAGACGGTCACGGCCACGGTCATCAACAAGGTCGGTGACGACGCCTTCACCCTCGACTATGAGAACAACAGCAAAATCAACGCCGGCAGCTATACCGCCAAAGTGACGGGTCTGGGCAACGGCAACTACGCCCTGCCTGCCGACCCGACCTGTGCCTTCACCATCGACAAGGCCCCCATCAGCTTCACGGTGACAGGCAACGTATATACCTATAACACCGAACCACGCACGGCCACAGTGGCGCAGACTGCGGCGCAATCGCCGGACATTGACGGCGCTTTCTCCGTCACCTATCAGCTTGATACGGAAACCGCCGCCGTCACCAAAACCAACGCCGGAGAATACGCCATTATCGTCACCCTCACGGACGGCAACTTCTGCTTTGCCGGCGAACCGGACGAGGATACCCGCAGCCACACGCTGGCAGAAAAGCTGGTCATAGACAAAAAGCCCGTCACCGCCCAGTGGAAAAACCTCATCCACGTCTACGACGGCGCGGCCAAGACCCCCGAATTCGTCATCGACGGGGACGTATTCAACGCCGACAGCGGAAAGGTCAGCGCCGAGCTGGGCGCGTACACCAAGACCGACGCCGGAACCTACACTGTCACCGCTTCCCTCACCGGCAACCGAGCGGACAACTATGCGCTGACCAATCCCACCGGCAGCCTCATCATCCAGCGCGCGCCCGTGACCTTTGCGGTCAGCGGCAACAGCGTACAGCACGACAGCGGCGGCCACACCGCCACGGTGACGGCCACAGCCAATGGCAACAGCTTCACGGATTTCACCGTCAGCTATAAAAACGCCAAGGGCGAGGCCGTAGGCAGCCCCACGGACGAGGGCAGCTATGATATCTATGCCGCCATCAACAACGTCAACTACCGTCACGCTGACGCCTCGGACGGCGCGGCGCGAAAGATTGGCGTGCTGACCATCTACCGCGCGGCGCAGCCCCAGATCTACACTGTCAGCTTCGCCGGCGGCGAGGGTGCAACGGGCAGCGTGAACTCGCTCTCCGCCGCACTTGCCGGAACGCCCCGCGTCCTGCCGCCAAATGGCTTTAGCAAAGACTACAACAGCTTCGGAGGATGGAGGTATGGCGGCCGAACCTATCAACCGGGAGAGACCCTCACCCAGCCCGCCGCCGACGTCACCCTGACCGCCGTGTGGATCGAGGAAACCTATCTCATCGAGGGCGTGGTGGACGAGAAAGGAAACCCACTGGCCGATGTGGTGGTCACGCTGATGCTGGGCAGCCGGCAGATGGCCCAGACCGAGACCAACAGGGTGGGCAAATACAGCTTCACCGACGTTGCCCCCGGCCTCTATAACCTGGTCGCCAGCAAAAACGGCGTCACCCAGACGATATTGGTCGAGATAGTGGCCGAGGACGAAACAGATAAGAACATCACCATGCCCGCCCAAAAGACAAACTCCGTGGTGGAGGTGGCCGCCGGTTCTCCCGCCATCGTGGTGGGAGAGCTGGAAAAGACTTTTTCGCCGGAGGATGTGGAAGCGGCCAAGACCGGCTCGGTGGAGATAAAGCTGACCGCCGAGGCCGTGACGGAAAGTGCGGACGCAACCGCCATCGAAAGCAAGGCCAGCGGCACAGTTGGGCTACTGCTGGAGGTGACGCTGACCAAAACTGTGATCAAGCCGGATGGAACGACGGACAGCGCCGCCAGCGGTGATCTGAAAGAATCACCCGTACTGTTGCAGATTGTGATCCAGCTCCCCGGCGAGCTCCAGCGCAAGGACGCCTATACGGTCTACCGCGTTCATGAAGGCGTGACGGAAGCGTTGACCTCCTCGCCGAGCGAAAACGGAGAATATATAGGGGTAAACGCCGAAAAGACCGCCATTACTGTTTACGCAAAGTATTTCTCCACCTATGCCATCGCGTTCACAAACAACTCCGGCGGCGGCAACGTCCACAGCGGGACTGCGACGGCCTACAAGCCGGTCATAACGCCAACGGAGCACGGCTCGGTCACTGTACATCCCGCCTCGCCTGTCGCCGGAGCCAAGGTAATCGTCACACTGACGCCGGAGGAGGGCTATGAGCCGGCGTCTGTCAAGGTGACGGACAGGAACGGCAAGGAACTCGCTCTCACGCAAAACAGCGACGGCACCTACTCCTTTACCCAGCCTGTCGGCGCCGTGAGCATACGCGCTGCCTTCCATCCGCTGAGAGCCGCGTGGAATCCATTTTCTGATGTGGCTGAAAGCGACTGGTTCAACGACGATGTGCGCTATGTCTACGAAAAGGGTCTCATGCAGGGCACGGGCGATACTGCTTTCAGCCCTCACTTGGAAAACAGCCGGGGCATGATAGTCACCATCCTCTGGCGCATGGAAAACGAGCCAAAGGCGACGGAGCCCATAATCTTCACCGACGTTAAAGAGGGCAAGTATTACTATGACGCCATCGCGTGGGCGGCGGAGTACGGCATCGTGGACGGCTTCGACGCGGACACCTTCGGTCCCGACCGGCCCATCACCCGTGAGCAGATGGCGGCCATCCTGTACCGATACGCAGCCTTCAAGGGCTATGATGTGACCGCCACAGCGGACCTCTCTAAGTTTGCCGATGCAAATGAGATTGGGCCGTGGGCAACCACAGCCTTGAACTGGGCCAACGCCAACGGGCTTATCACCGGCAAGGGCGGCGGCATCCTCGACCCGAAGGGCGACGCTGAGCGCTGCCAAGTGGCCGCGATCCTGCATCGGTTCTGTGAGACTGTAGCGAAGTAGCAATATGAAAGCGGAAAGGCAGCAGATATCCCGCCGTTATTCCGCGCTCAAAGACGAGGTTAAGGAAGTGAAGCAAATCCGCAGGAGCGCTTACAACATCTTGCGGGAGGAAAAGCGCAGAGAGCAGCCCACGCGCAAGCACGACCTTGACCGCTAAAAAGCAGGGCGGCGGGATAACAAAATTATCCCGCCGCTCATGTTTTGTGTTTTAATCTGCCCGATAAACGGGAAGTTGTTAGCACTACCATTTCATCAAATGCTTATCCCATCCTATTTGAGCAATCTCCTCATCCTCGGGTTCGATAGTATATCCGTATTCCCACTGTGTTGAAAGTTCTATTGATTTTACTGCTTCTGGAGACTCCCATTCGGACTCGCATTCTTCACAACATAGAAACAGCTCGTGCGTTGCTTTGTCTTTTACAATGTACACCCAACCTTGACTGCATATTGGACACCATGCAACAACATGCTTACCATCACGCATAGCCGTGCCCCCCGCTTCAAATTCCGATTTGTCGGTTAGTTTACAGGATTTATTATAGCACCTCTTTGTGAATATTTCTACCGCTTTCGTCTGCTTCATTCCAACGGCAAAACCGTCTGCACTACTGCGGCAATTATCTTTAGGTTTTACGGGGCTACGCGCCCCGCGTCCTTTCTTTCTGCCTGTTTTCCCTGCATTGCGTCAATAAACCAAAATTACACTTGACAAAATGCTTCATGGAAGGCTTTTTCGTAGCGGCTGTCCCCTGCGGCGGGAACGGTTTTGCGAAATGGCGGGCCTTCGACCCACGAATCCTCCCCGCATACTTTTGATGTACAAAGCGCGCGGCTTATCATCGCGCCTCCAGCGCGGTATAGATATTGGTGAAGCCGGTGCCGATGCGCCACCATGATACCCCGGCGATGTCATATTCTTCGCACAGGCGCAGTTTAGCGGCATAGGACTGCTCGTCCTCCAGCCATACATCGTGCTTCACGCCGTTATTATCCCAATAAGTATAATGCAGTTCCTGGCTGGCTTCGTCGAAGCCCCCGCTCAGGCGGTAAGTGTCCCACAGCCGTTCCCATTTGGAGAAAGTAACGGAGGTGCCTTTCCCTCCCTGCGGCCAGTCATATCCATAGGTGGGCAGGCCCAGCAGTATCTTTTCGGCCGGCATTTGCGCCAGCGAGTATTGTAAAACATCCTCCACCCACCACAGGGGAGCTATCGGGCCGGCCGAGCTGCCGGCATAGCTGTAATCATAAGCCATTATTACTACCGCGTCACAGGCCTCGCCCAGGGCGGCGTAATCATACGGGCTGGCCCAACTATCCCGCGCCGTGCGCCCATAGACGGCCACCGAGAGCTCTTTTTCCTCCGGCAGAGCGTCGCGCAATTGCTGTAAAAAGAGGTTGAGATAGACCCCGTCGGCAGCCGCCATCAGTTCAAAGTCAATGTTCACCCCATCGTAACCATCCCGCTTAACGGTCGTTACCAGGGCGTTTATCAGCTTCTTACGGCGCTCCGGCACGGACAGCAGGCTGTGATTCTCCTCTTTGCCCATCAGCACCACCGACGCGTGGCAATCGAGCCCCAAGTCTTTTACCGCGCTCAGCACGGCGGCATTGTCCTGATCATACTCAAAGAACAGGTTGCCTTCCCCGTCCGTCTCAAACCAACGGAAAGCGATGTCGGTATAGAGATGAGCGTAGGTCTGTATCTCGCTCAATCCCTGATAATAATAGTAGGCATAAACGCGCTCGGCAGCGTCCATGGTGATGCTCACCAGCCGCCGCCGGGCGTCCCACTCCACGTCAGCGCCCAGGCTCTCCGCGAAAAAGCGCAAGGGCACATAAGTGCGATCGTGCTCGATGTAAGCCGCGGCCTCCATGCTTTGCGGCGCCCCGTCTACCAATACCTGAGGGCTGTCAATAGTATAAACAAAGCTATGCTCCCGGGCGGTGACCGTAACTTGCCGCATCTCGCCGTCCCAATCGACCTCGGCGGCGAAGAATTCATCCTCGGCCAGAAAACGCAACGGCGCCATGGTGCGCCCGTCAACAATCCGGCAATATTCGCCATAATCGCGTTCCTGCCCGTCAACGGAAATGGCAACGCCCTCGCCGGCATAAGCAACGCCGCCGAAGCAAAGGCAGCCCCCTGCCGCCAATGTAATGATGATAATGAGCTTATGTAATCTAAACATTTTATCCTCCTTAAAATAATCCCTAAGTCAAAAAAAGCCCTTGCCGCAAGAGTTGTCCTGCATTAAGGGATTCTAAGCCTAAAGCGGTTATCCTTGATGTAAATGATGGAAAAACGGGGGCGTTGAGTTATCGGTTACCAGAAGGGAGAAAATAGTATACAACTGACAAAGGACCACTAACCTGCGCGTTATATTACCACAAAATGCGGTAAATTTCAAGTCTGGTAATGTGCGGGCGTTTGGGGTATTTAATGGGGGTAAGATTAATTAAGGGAGGTATGGTCGATGACGGAAAAAAGCAGCATGACCGCGCTGGTGAGCGCCTTTGCCCGCGCTTATCATGCCCGCCATGAAGGGGTAAAGGTTTTCGACGACTATCTGGCTTGCCAAATGCTCACCGAGGGCGAGTATCAGCAAATCGCGCACCACATGGCGCAAGGCATCGCCTTTTTTAACCCCGGCTTCAGCGGCAGCGCAGAGGAGGCGCTGCAATGGGTTGTGGAGCATTATCTATCCCCCTCCCCGGTGGGGCGCGCGGCTTATGCAGAACGTATGCTCGCCAACGCGGTACGTATCGGCGCCCGGCAATACCTCATTCTGGCTGCCGGCCTGGACACCTTTGCCTATCGCCGCCCTGAATATGGCGCTGATTTGCAGGTCTTTGAAATCGACCGCCCCGCGGCCATTGCCGATAAGCAAAACCGCGCCGCGGCGCTGAATGCCCACGGCGTCCCTCATCTGCACTATGTAGCCGCCGATTTCACCGCGGCCGGCTGGCCCACGGCACTCGCCGAGCACCCCGCCTTTGACCGCACTAAAATCAGTTTTTGCAGTATGATGGGGCTCACTTACTACCTGTCCCATCATGATTTGGCCGCACTTATCGCGTCTCTGGCCCCGCTGCTGGCGCAAGGCAGCGGCTTGGTTTTCGATTACCCCGATCAGCATACCCATACTGCGCTGGCCGGGGAACGGGCGCAAAAACAGGCCGCTCTGGCCGCCGCCGCCGGAGAAGCCATGCTGAGCGGTTACAGTTATGATGAAATGGAAGCGCTGTTGGCCCAAACCGGCTTTCACATCTATGAACACCTGACCCCGGAGCAGATTACCGAGCAATATTTTGGGGACTATAACAACGCCAACCCCGCCCGCCCCATGCGCGCTTTTGATAACGTGAACTACTGCCTGGCGGTGTTAAAGCGCTAGCCGTGTGCACCGTCGCCGACCGGCATCATAGCCGAAAGCATCCTGATTATTTTTCTTTAAATAGCCCTTGACTCTGACGTTACGTAATAGTTTATGCTATGATATACAGCAAGCCTGGCTGGGCAAATATTGCGGGCTTCGCGCGGCTGTGCCGTTGACGGCTTGGCAAAAATGCCCTTGCCGGCAAGCATTTTTGCTCATGGTATAATCTACGGGAGGTGCCTAAAGCCGATGCGACTGAGTGTGAGCGAGACCGCAAAATTGACCGGAGTGAGCGTACGCACTCTGCATTATTACGACCAGCAGGGCCTGCTGACCCCCAGCGAGGTGAGCGCGGCCGGCTATCGCTTTTATGACGAAGCGGCGCTGGAGCGTTTGCAGCAGATATTATTTCTGCGGGAGTTGGATTTCCCCTTAAAGGAAATCGGACGCATATTGGCCCGGCCTGATTTTGACCGGCGGGAGGCGCTGACGCGGCAGCGGGAATTGCTGTTGTTGAAGCGCAGCCGGTTAGACAAGCTTATCGCGCTGGCGGAAAACAGTCTGAAAGGAGAAGGCAGCATGAGTTTTAAGGAATTTGAACAAAAAGAGTTTGAGGAACAACGGCAGCGCTATGCCCGGGAAGCCGAGGAGCGCTGGGGCAACACCGAAGCCTGGCAGCAGAGCCGGCAGCGGTCCGCTAACCGCACTAAAGAGCAATGGGCATCTATCCAGGAGGAAGCGGCGGAAATTTTTCGCGCGCTGGGGGCGCAGATGGATAAAGCGCCGGAAGCCCCGGAGGTACAGGAACTCATCGCGCGCTGGCAGCAACACCTCAATCGCCATTACTATGATTGCAGCCCGGAGATTCTGGCCGGTCTGGGCCAAATGTATGAAGCCGACGAACGCTTTGCGCAGCATTTGAATCAATACGGCGAAGGACTGGCAGCGTTTATGAGCCGCGCCATAGCGGTATATTGCGGATAAGGAAGGTTTTGTGGTATGTACCGGCGTAATCATCATGGCCGCTATGGCTTTAGCGCGCTCGGTAAAGCGAGATGTTGAAATATATCGTGGCTTACGCCGCAGTATTATTGATAATAGGCGTGTATGATTCCTTCAAGGTCAAAAGCTTTGAGGACTTTGCCGTAGCGGGTAAAAGTCAGGGCTATGCTCCGGTATTGCTGTCGTTAATGGCAACCATGCTCGGCGCTTCCGCCACGCTCGGCGTGGCGGAAAGGGCCGGGGCTATAGGTTTCCCGGCTTTTTGGTGGCTGGCCGCAGGCGCGGTGGGGCTGTGGCTGCAAGCGGCGCTGCTGTCGCAAAAGGTGCGGGACCTGAATGCGAATACCCTGCCCGATATTGCGGGAATAACTGTCGGCAACATGGGAAAGACAATAACCGCGCTGGTCATCGTGCTGGCCTGGCCGGGGATAATCGCCGCGCAATTCGTAGCGATGGGACAGGTGCTTACCCTGTTTACGGCAGGCGTAGATTATCCCCTGCTGTTGCCGGGCGTAGCGCTGGCAGCCATCATATATACCATGGTGGGCGGTCAGCTTTCCGTAATCAAGACCGACAGCATACAGTTTATGATCATCGGGTCGGGTTTAATTTTCTGCCTGGCTTATCTGTTTTGGGGAGCGGGCGGTGGCGATGGGGCGCAGGTATGGACGGGAATAGAGCTATTGAACCGCGATTTTGGGCCCGGCGATCTGGCGGCGCAGCTTTTCATCGTGGGGGGCGCTTATTTCCTGGGGCCGGATATCCTGTCCCGCAATCTAGTGTCCAAAGATGGGGCCACCGCGAAAAAAGCGGCTCGGCATGCCGGGCTTCTGCTGATAATATTCAGCGCCGTCATCACCCTGATCGGTATGTGGGCTCAGCCCAACCTCAATGATTCGACCGCCGCCAATCCTTTCATTTACATAATCACTAATCATCTGCCGTTCCCCCTCGACCTCCTGCTGGCGGTGGGGCTGATCAGCGCGCTGCTGTCATCAGCCGATACCTGTCTGGTCAATGCCGCCTCCATTATTGAAAGCGATATATTAAAGCGGCATAGCGTTAATGAAACGCGGGGGTTTGTAGCCATGCTCGGCATCGTATCCCTGATTATAGCGCTTTATCGGCCCGATATAATCGCATTATTGACCGCCGCCTACTCCGTGTATGTGCCCGGAATAGTATTTCCTCTGTTTTTTGCCATATGGTTTTATAAAAAACGCCGGCTGAATAAAAAGCTTTGGCTGGCCGCCGTAGCGGTGGGCGGCGTATCAGGTTTATTATCCCTGTATCCTGCCGCGCCGGCCGCTCTTAGTTCCTTGCCGTTGGCAGGCATGGCCGCGGCTCTGATTTTTAGTATCTTATCGGTATGGGACGGTCAATAACGGTTTGCCCCTCTTCATTCGGTCATGGCAGTGGTTATACCGAAAAACCCTCGATCAGTCCTTGGCCACCCTTATATTCACAGCACTTTTATATGGCATTTAAAATGCGGTTATTGCCGGCTTTAGCCGCGCGGTTAAAATAACGCCGGGGCAGACGCAGTGACGCGGTGCGGCGCATATATTATCTATAAGCCGCGCGGCCTTAATTTTTGCGGCGCGGTGCCGGACCGGGACCGGGGGAAACGGGGGCGAAGGGAGCAAACCTTTATCCATGAGTTGTGGGGAGAGCAGCGCACCCGAACCAGGGCAGGCGACCAATGCTCGCCCCTACAATTAGCCAACGTAACCGGGATATTGGTAGGGGCGCGCAGCGCGCGCCAGCCGCCAAGGAATGAAAGAGATGGGGCCACTTAACAAAAACCACCGGGCACTTAACAAAAAAAGACCATTCAGCCAAAAAAAATCGTCATCCAACACACGAAAAAAGAATGTCCCCCGCACCCAAACCCAGTTATTACCGTTTAAACGGCCCGTACCCGAAACGCTTAACAAAAAACGTTATTACGTTAACAAAATAACCGCCTCCCGCGCAGAATTGAGATTAATACCCCTCCCCCCAACACGGCCGCCTGACTAAAAACAGCGGCCGTTTGCCATGAAAGAGAGGGCTAAGGTCAAAAGATCGCCGTTCGCCATAAAGGCGGCGGCCGGAGCAATAAGCGGGCATTCGCCTTGATGCTCTGTGGCGATGGCCGCGCTTTTTGCCCTGCTTGGGGCGGGTATGGTATAATTTGCACAGCAAGCCTTGCGGCGCAAGTCTTGCGGGCTTCGCCCGGCCCGCGCTTCGCACGCGGCTGTGCTATTGACGGCTTCGCAAAAAAGCCCTTGCCAGCAAGCATTTTTGCTCATGGTATAATTTGCACAGCAAGCCTTGCGGCGCAAGTCTTGCGGGCTTCGTGCCGCTGTGCCATTGACGACTTAAACCCGGGGCTGGGGACAGTTATAGATCATTTTTGAAAGGAGTGGCTCTATGTATCATAATTATGAATCGAAATATGAGCAAGTGGTGCGAGTGGAAAAGCAGGACCACATTGCGGTAATCACCCTGTGCAACGCCGAGGACTGGAATCGCGTCACCGAGCAAAGCGTGGATCAGCTTACCGCCGCGCTGGAAGATATCCAGTATGACAAGGACATTTTCGTGGCGGTGCTGCACGGGGAAGGCCCCATTTCCTTCGGGCCCGGTTCGCTGGATATCATTGCCTCCAAACTGGCGAAAAATGTGACCGAATGCCGGGAGATCATGCAGGAGATAGGCAATATGATGCGCCGCCTGTATTATCTCAGGGTACCGGTGATTGGGGTGGCGGAACGCAAGTGTATCGGCGCCGGAGCCAGCCTGGCCTTTTCCACCGATATCCTGATCGCGGACGAGAAGGCTTCGTTCGTGGAAATTTTTGTGGATTACGGCTTGATACCGGACACCGGGGGGCTGTACGCGCTGCAGCGCCTGGTGGGCCCGATGCAGGCCAAGGCTATCGCCATGCAGGGCGACCCCCTCTCGGCCCAGCAGGCCAAGGAACTGGGGCTGGTGTATCAGGTGGCCCCCAAGGGCACCGCGCTGGAGGCGGGTATGGCTTTGGCGCGCAAGCTGGCCGCCAAGCCGCCCTTAGCCCTCAGTCAAATCAAGCAGATATCCAACCGCATGCAGGACTACACGCTGGATACCTACTTCCAGGCCGAGGCCGACAACATGGCTTTTTGCACCTTGGGGCGCGATTTCAAGGAGTTAATGAAAGCCATGCAGGAGAAGCGGGAACCGGAGTTTAAGGGCTATTAAGGGGTTAACAAAATTTTAGCATGTACAGGAGGCGTCAATGATGGGTAATGAAGCAAAGGTGCTGAAGGCATTTGCGGAGGCGGGCCAGCCGGTAGGGGCCAAGGATATCGCCCTGGCCACCGGCCTGGACAAAAAAGAGGTGGACAAGGCCATCAAGGTTTTGAAGGAGGAGGGCAAAATCCATTCCCCCAAGCGCTGCGTGTACGAACCGAAATAAACCTGGTCGGCACTCTGCTGCGGCAGGGCTTTAAAGCATGCTGTAATAGGGCGCTACTGCAAAGCCGCAAAGGTATAGCCCTGGGCTTTTAGGTCGATGATGATGCGCTCCAAAGCTTCCGTGTCGCTTTGCGACACGATGTGCAGCAGAATCACCGCCCCGGGGTGGATGTTGGCCGTAACGTGCTGGTAGACCCAGTCCGCGCCGGGCTGGTCATTGGGGTCCCAGTCGTGGAAGGCCATGCTCCAGAACACGCTGGTATAGCCCAGCTCCCCGGTCCAGCGCAGGCTCTGCGCCGAAAACTTGCCCGCCGGCGGACGCATATACGGCTCCAGCGGCTGTCCGGTAAGCGCGATACAGGCGGTATTAAGGCTTTCCAACTCCCGGGCCAGTTCTTCGCGGGCAATGGCGGTGGGGTCGGGATGGTTATAAGTATGGTTGCCCAGCATATGGCCTTCGTCCCGCATGCGCAACACCAGGTCGGGCTGGCTGGTCACGTAGTGTCCGGTGAGAAAAAACAGCGCCGGCACGTCGTGGGCCGCCAACGTATCCAGCACCGCGGGGGCATAGCCCAGCTCATAGCCGCAGTCAAAGGTCAGGTAAACTTGGTTTTGAGAGGCATCGCCCAGATAGAGCGCGGGGTAAGCCGCCAGCAGTTCTGCCGCCGCCGCCGGGATGCCGGGCGGTTTATGCTCACTGTTGCGCACGAAGGACCACGAATAGCTGGCGGAGGTGGCGTTGTCCGCCACCGTGGACGGGATGGGGGGCGTGGCCTCTATGGCCGAAACCGGGGTGGGGGGGCGTGGCTTCCGCTGCCGGCTCGATTGCCGGTTCGGGCAAGCTCACCACCGGCTCCAGCGGCGATTCGTCGGGCAGCGCGTCGTTGCCGCAGCCGCACAGGGCCAACAGCAGAGCTATCATCAGCGGTAGTATGTACCGGCTTAGTTTAACCTTCATGTTACTCTCCCCTATCGTTCTTCATGTCTGTAATACAACGAAATCCCGTCCAAGCTTACAGTATCTGCGCTACATTATTATGGCAACACCCGCCCATATTTCCCTCCGCCGCCGGGGCTGATACGCAATCTGCCGCTGCGCATGGCGCTGATGTGCGCGGCCGCTTTGGGGTTTACCAGGTCGGCGATCAGCGCGGGCTCCATAGCTTCCAGCACCTCGATCTCGCTGCCCGCCGCCAGCAGGGCGTTTTGCGCCTTGGGGCCAACGCCGGGCAAGGCGCTGAGCGGTACCCGGTAGCGATAGTTGCGCTCCACCGGCCCTAAGGCGGCCTCTCGGTCGCGAATCTGAAGGATGCGGTCCCACACGCCCATAACTATACCCTCATTGCCGCAAGCCGGACAGCGGCGCACGCTCTGTGCGGCATCGGCCATATGGCCGCAGCGCGGGCAATAACTGCGATGATACTTGCCCATCCGCGGGTCCATGCCGTAATTGGCCTTAAGGCCGCCGGGCCCGCTTCCTTCCAGCGCGTTTTTCAGCGCCCTGAAGCTCAATTGTTCCAACTCCAGCAAATTATATTCTCGGCCTACCTTATCGGCGGAATGGGCATCGGAGTTGGACAGCGGGGTAAAACGGTCGCATTCGGATATCAACCCCGCCATGGCGGTGTCGGCGCTCAAGCCCAATTCTATGACTTTCAACTCCGCCAATTGTTCCCCCAGTAAATCGGCCAGGCGTTCCGCCGCACAGCCGTAAGCCCCTTTATGCGGGGTAAAGACATGGGCGGGGCAGAATATCCCGCCCCATTGCCCACACACGCGCATCAGTTCCGCCATGGGGACATCAGCCTTTTGGGTGGAAAGCCGCATGTTTTTCAGGTGCCTGCGGATGAAATCCTGCCACTGGCCAAGAGCGTAAAGACCGGGCAGATAGGCGATAACATGCGCCCCTTCGCGGCATTCCACCTCCGACCCGGCAATCAGCAAAACGCCGTTATCCGCCAAAAAGCCGGTTTTAAGCAATCTTTCGATTTCCGCGCTCACCAGAGTGCTGGCGGCGTCAACCACTCCCGCGATATGGATGCCCTTGCGGGGAGCGGCGCTAAACAGCACCTGTTCCAGCGTGAGCGCGCGGGAGGCGGTGATTTTCACCGGATGACCGCCGGCGGAACCGATATGGATATGCAGGTCCGCGTTAAATTCCCTCATCGGGGCAGGTAACGCAGCGCGGCCAGCGCGATGCCGGTGATGGTCTTGCCATCATACAGGTCGCCCGCTTGCATCATCTGCGCCGCCCGGGACAGCGGAAAACTCACGGTCTCGATAAATTCGTCCTCATCAGGGTTTTCTTGCCCGGGGTAAAGCCCGGTGGCCAGATAGAGATAGATGCGCTCGTCGCAAAAGCCGGGGCTGCTGTAAAAACAACTCAGTTGCTCCCAATGCTTGGCGCATAGGCCGGTCTCCTCCTCCAACTCGCGCTGCGCCGCGGCCAGCGGTTCCTCCCCCGCTTCCATCAGACCGGCGGGTATCTCCAACAGCTGTTGACCGGTAGCATAGCGATACTGCCGGATGAGGATAATATTTTGGCTTTCATCCAGCGCCACCACCGCCACCGCTTCGCCATGTTCCACCACTTCCCGCCGCCCCGCCCTGCCGTTGGGCAGCTCCACTTCATCCACCCGCAGGCGCAGGATACGCCCGTCATATATCTCCTGGCTGTCAATCTTGATTTCCCTTTGCTCCATAGCGCCACCGCCCCGTATATTTTTGGCTCCGGCATCATACTCTAAGCCGGAGGTGTTATTTTTGCAACCCGTGATATACAGTTTCATATTTTGCGGCAAAATCCGCGATCTGCCCCAGCTTTTTCGTGGCTGGCCCCCGGAAATGACGCTGCTGGAATACCTGCTGCGCCAGCTTAACCAACCGGATTAACGGCTTCATCGCTGCCCGCCAATCGAACGATGGCAACTATCCAGCGCGCCACATCCGCCATATCATCCCAACTGATGTACTCCTCCACGGTATGCACCGCGCTCATGCCGATGCCTAAGTTTACGCAGGGTATCCGCCGGTTAATGACGGAAGCATCGCTGCCGCCGCCGGTTTTGTCCAGGCTTACCGGCAACCCCAGGCCGGCTGCGGCTTGGGAGGCCAGCTTCACCACCTCCGCCTCCGGGTCGTAGTCCACCGCGGAATAGAGCAGCACCCGTTCCACCAGGCCCTGGGCTCCGGCAGCCGTCACCGTGTCGGTAAAGATGCGGCTCAATTCATCGGCCAGCCGCTCCAGTTTTTCCGGTTTCAGGCTGCGGGCTTCGCCTTTTACATGGCACTCGGCAGCCACCGCATTACGGGCTTGCCCGCCTTCTATCATCCCAAAATTACAGGTCGTCTCCTCATCCACCCGGCCGCACGGCATCTTGGCCAGCGCCTGGGCCATCACCTGGATGGCGTTAAGGCCCATCTCGGGGCACATCCCGGCATGGGCGGCTTTGCCGGTGACATAATAGTTCAGTTCATACTGCGACGGCGACTGCACCACGATACTGCCGGGAGCGCCGCTGCTGTCCAATACGAAACCCATAGCGGAGCGCAATGTGTCCAAATCGAAATGGCGCGCCCCCAGTAAGCCCTGCTCCTCACAAACGGTAAACAACAGTTCCAGCGGCGGATGCTTAATCCCCTGCTCCTCCATCACGGTTACCGCTTCCAATATCGCCGCGATGCCGGCCTTGTCGTCGCTGCCCAGAATCGTATCCCCGGCGCCACGAATGATGTTATCGGAGTCCAGAGCGGCTTTTATTCCCCGTCCCGGCTTCACCGTATCCATGTGACAGGAAAACAGCAAGGGCCGCCCCCCGCCCGAACCGGGGAGGCGCACCAGCACATTGCCGCAATTGCCATTCACCGCCGCCGCGGCGGAATCTTCCTCCAGGGATTCGGCCCGCCCCTTAAACCATCTCATTAAATAATCCCGCACGGGCGCTTCCGCCCGCGATTCCGAATCCAGCGCCGTCAGGGCAATGAAAGTGTCGAGCAACCTGTCCTTGTTTATCATTAATAAATCTCCCATATTATTGGTAGTGTTATCATTGTAACACGAATAAAACCTGCTTGCATCCCATCCCTTTCGCATGACTTATCGCCTCCGGGGCCGGGAAAAGACTTGCCCGCCGGATTTGGTGCCGGCGGGCAAGTTGTTTTTGGGTTGATATCGTTGTCGCTGTGTGTTTCCGGGATTAACCGGCCTTGCTCTCCAGGCGCAGTTTATCCGCGATGATAGCAATGAATTCGGAATTAGTCGGCTTGCCTTTGTCGCCGCTGATAGTATAGCCAAACAATCTATACATCCTATCCATGTCCCCGCGATCCCAAGCTAACTCGATAGCATGCCGTATGGCCCTCTCCACCCTGCTGGAAGTGGTATCGTACTTAAGCGCTATGGCAGGATATAATTCCTTAGTTACCGCCCCCAAAAAGTTCATGTCATTGACTACCAGTATGATGGCATCGCGCAAATACTGGTATCCCTTTACATGAGCGGGTACCCCAATCTCATGTATTATCTTGGTCACTTCAACTTCCAAGTTCTTAGGCTGCTGCACTCTCGGCGCCACAAATATCTGGGCGCCCTGTTCACTCATTCCACTGTCATTACTTACCAACTGCCGAACCCGCTCTGCCAACACCTGCAGGTCGAACGGCTTGAGTATGTAATAATCCGCTCCCAACCGAACTGCTTTCTGAGTGACGCCTTCCTGTCCGAAGGCTGTAAGAATAATTACTTTAGGCCTCGCCTTATCGGTCTTTTCGTTCAGTTTCTCCAGCACCCCAATGCCGTCCATATAAGGCATGATAAGATCCAGAATGAGCACATCCACCTCTAACTGAGCCAGTTGTTCGATGACCTCCAACCCATTATTGCATATAGCGGCCAACTCAAAATCCTCACTACCCCCAAAGAAACTTTTCAACACATTGCAGAATTCCCGATTGTCATCTGCGATCAACATCCTAATACTACTCCGCTTCGCTAACATAAAAAAACATATCCCCCCTTTTCTTCTAATATCACTCCCGAAAAACAATAAAATTTTATTGTTCTTTCCGAGGCATTCATTTCGACGTAAGAATAATTATTTCCTCTATTTTTATTTCTTCAAATAAATTAAATATAATCGATATTCGGCGATATTAGTACAAGGTAATGCATCACCCCAGAGCAAAATCAACCTATCCTCAAGTCGCCAAATCCGATTCTATCCATATTTTTTACCTGTCGCCCAAGCGTATTTTGTCGTTAAAATTTTGTCTATAAAATGCTCATGGGGCATTGGCTAAAATTTGGTCGATAAAAATACCGTAACCGGATAGGGGGTCATTGAGAAAGACATGGGTCACCACCCCCACAATGCGTTCATCCTGAATAATGGGGCTGCCCGACATGCCCTGAACAATGCCGCCGCTGATGCTTATCAGGCGCGAATCGGTGACCTGGATCACCATCCCCTTGCCGTTCTGACGTTCGGGGTACAGCTTCTTAATGTAGATGTCGAACGCTTCGATATCCTGACCGTTGATCACCG
>JAUNBV010000151.1 GCA_030526885.1 Syntrophomonadaceae bacterium | reverse complement strand
GTCCACACTGCCAAACCCCATGTCAAAGGCCACATCGATTATCCGGCACGCCTCATCTCTCAGGCGCAACGCGGATCTTGACAGCTTCAGGCGGCGAATATAGGCCGCCGGAGCAAAGCCGGTGTGTTCCTTGAACAGCCGGGCGGAATACCACGGAGAATACAGAGATGCCCTTGATAAATCGGCAAGGGTAATGGTTTCGTTCACATGGCTCTCTATATAGTCCTGCATTCTTTGGACGGCTTTCACCTGTTCCAGCATCTGTCTCACCTCCTGACAGTAAGGAGTATAGGAGTAACCGGGGACTAACTCTCGACCATCTTTGCAAAATGCCCACCGGGTTTTAGCGCAGGCCACACCGTTTTACTGCATTGTAATACCGGCTTATCCGCGGCTGGCCGATGCCCCGCTATTATATTACCACATAGCGCGCAAGAATTTTAGTCGGCGGAGTGAAAGCGATTTGACATCATTGCGTATCAAGTGTATTATACTAAATAATACACTATTCGCTGAGGGGAGGTGAGTATCTTTGGTAAGGATTGACTACAAGAACCCACAGCCGCTATTTGAACAGGTGCGCGACGGTATCCGTGAGCTGATCGTTGACGGAGTGCTACGGGCGGATGACAAGATTCCTTCGGTACGGGAGCTGGCGATGCAGCTTTCCATCAATCCCAATACTATCCAAAAATCCTATCGCGAGTTGGAGCGCGAGGGTTATATCTATCAGGTTTCCGGCCGGGGCTCCTTCGTGGCTCCGGCGGAGCATAGCCGCAGCCCGCAAAAGGAACGGCAGCTATGCGACAAACTGCTGGGCATAGCCCGCGAACTGCACTATATGGGCATGGCGCCAGACGATATCAAGGCTTTGATCGACAAGCTGGAATGATATGCGTCAGCTTTTACCATCCCGGCCCCGGGGCGCTGACTCCGGCCGAGCCGGGCAAAACAGGATTTATAAAGGAGGAATGTGATTTGATCACCGTAAGCGATCTATATAAAAGCTTCGATGGGTTTCCGGCGCTGGACGGGGTGGACCTCACCGTGCCTACCGGTTCCATTTACGGGCTGGTAGGGCCGAACGGCTCCGGCAAGACTACCCTGATAAAGCACTTGACGGGGGTATTCATGGCCGACCAGGGCCACATCGAGATCGATGAGCAGGATGTGCGCGACAACGCCGCCCTGCGGCATCGGGTGGCGTATATCCCCGATGATCTGTACTTTTTCCCGCAGGCCAACATAAAGGATATGATGAAGTTTTATCAGCGGATGTACCCGTCGTTTAGCCCGGAGCGCTTCGACCGGTTGCGCGAGGTATTCGATCTGGACGAAAAAAAGGCTATCCGCCGCTTTTCGCGGGGCATGAAAAAGCATGTGGCCTTTATGCTCACCTTAAGCTTCGTGCCGGACATATATATCCTGGATGAGCCCATGGACGGGCTGGACCCGGTAGCGCGGCGCAAGGTGTGGAACCTGCTGTTTCAGGAAGTGGCGGAGCGGCAATGCACGGTGGTGGTGAGCTCCCACAACCTGCGCGAGCTGGAGGACGTGTGCGACCACGTGGGCATCATGCATCAGGGCAAGGTGGTGTTGGAGCGCAGCCTGGATGAGCTGCAGAGCAATATCTTCAAGTTCCAGACCGCATATCGCCATGAAGCCCCGGACTTAAGCCACCTGAACATCTTGGCCGTCAGCCATATCGGCAGCGTGCTGCAGTTCATTATCCGCGGCGACAAGGAGCATATCCTGGGCGAGGTACAGGCCACCAACCCCTTGATGATCGATGTGCTGCCCCTGTCGCTGGAGGAAATATTTATCCATGAGTTAGGAGGGATGGACTATGCCATTAAAGACATCATCCTTTAGTAAGGCGTTATTTATCAATAATATCAAACGGTTCTGGCCGGTCCTGTTCGGATACTGTCTGGCGGTAGTCTTCGCCCTGTCGTCCCAACTGGTCAACTTATCGTACCGCAGTTTTGATTATGCCTATAGCTTTGGCCAGATGCTGTTTAGCCTCGCCCCCTTCTGGGCATTCATTATGCCGCTCGCTATTATTACGGTGGCCGGCGGGGTGTGGTCGTATATGTTCCGGCCGCAGAGCACGGCCATGATAAATGCCCTGCCGCTCAACCGCAAATGCGTGTTTTACACCAACTATATCTCCGGTTTGTTCATCCTGCTGGCGCCGGTAGTGCTGGGGGCGGTAATATACTTAATCGGGGGCATGGCGCTCGGATTCACGGGCTTGCCGGCCTTGGGGCAATGGCTGCTGATAATCGTATCCGTCACCGTGCTGCTGTTTTCGCTGGCCTCGGCGCTGGCTATGACTACCGGCAACCTGCCCACCCTGGTGGTGCTGTTTGCGGTGAGCAACTGTTTGCTCATTTTCCTGGAGTTTACGGTCCGCAATTTCCTCAACACGTATCTGTACGGCATCATGTTCTCCTGGAGCAGCAGCGAAATGCTGTTCAGCGTCGCTACTCCGCTGTACTGGCTGGCGGATGCGTCCAATGACATACAAAACGGCTACGCCGCGCATACCCTGTCCTTCGTCATCTACCTGCTGGTGGGTCTGGCTCTGATGGTGGCGGCATGCAAACTTTATCAGCGCCGCCACATGGAGCGGGCGGGGGATGTTATCGCCATCCGCCCCTTGTATCCCGTTTTTATTTACGGCGTGGCCCTGTGCGCTTCCCTGTCCTTCGGCAATCTCCTGGCCGAGATTCTGTTCAGTCCCAGCGTCCATGGGGGAATGAGCGATTTTGTCTTCCATCTGGCCTGCTTCATCTTTACCGGCGCGCTGGGCTATTTCGCGGCCCTGATGCTGCTTAACAAGAGCTTTCGGGTGTTTAAGCAATATAAAGGCCTGCTGGTGTACAGCCTGATACTGGTTTTGGCCGGGGTATCGGTGTATTACGATTTCTACGGCTACGCCACCTACGCTCCCGATCCCGACAAGGTAGTGGCGGCGGGCATCACCACCGGCAACGGCGACTATTCCGCCATGCTGCACAGCCTGGAGGCCGAGCCCTCCCGCAACCTTAACCTCCGTGCCCTGCCCGGCCTCCCCACCGAGCTGGCCCTGCGCATCGGCTCCCCGCTGCCGGAAAAAGCTGGCAACCAGGGCGTAGGCATATATTATGATTATAGTCCCTATTACGGCTATTCCGGCGAATACCAAGTCAGATACTCCGACAACGGCCAACAGCATGTTTACCCGGCACAGCGCTACTCCCTGCTGACCGCGGACGAACTGCAATGGCTGTGGGAGAACCGGCGCGATATTTACGCCACCGATGCCGGCCTGGACGCCGTGGCCGATGTCCATGAGTATTTGGTCGCCAACATCGGCACGCTGCGCCGGGATGCGCGCCATTACGGCAGCTACGGGGCCCACGACGATATGATATGGGACAATATCTACATCGCCTGGCGGCTGGACAACGGCAAGGTGGTAATGCGCCAATATCCGGTGGTAATCAGCGCCGCGGACTATGCTAAGGGCACTTCGGAACTCGCCCACCGGCTGGATGCGCTGATGGGCGGGGACGAAAACCGCGCCAAGCTGCTGGCCTATACCCGGATACCGGCGACGGAACTCACCGAGAAGATTACCATAAATCTGGGCGGGCTGTACTACCGCCTCTACGATGCCAAT
>JAUNBV010000150.1 GCA_030526885.1 Syntrophomonadaceae bacterium | reverse complement strand
GAATAATACCTTGGCCATAATAAAAATTTTAACCGAACCCGACCCCGCGCTGCGGGAAAAGTCGTTGCCGGTTCAGAAAATCAATGCCGGCGTGCTGCGGGTTTTGGATAATATGATAGAGACTATGAAGGCGGCGGACGGTGTTGGCTTGGCCGCACCCCAAATCGGCGTTTTGAAGCGCATGGCGGTGGTGGATGTAGACGGCCTGAGCGTCGAGCTCATCAATCCCGAGATACTGGAAATGGCAGGCGAACAGGTGGGCAGCGAGGGTTGCCTGTCGGTACCCGGTTATGTGGGAGAAGTAACGCGCGCCAAAAAAATCAAGGTCAAAGCGTTGAACCGTAATGGAGATGAAATCGTAATCGAAGCTGAAAACCATCGCGCCCGCTGCATCCAACACGAAATCGATCATTTGGACGGAGTGCTGTACATCGACCGAGCCACTCGAATCGTGGAAGATGGGTAACTAAGGAGGGACGGGCATTGAGAGCGGCGACTAAGACCAGAGTCATCTTTATGGGGACTTCTGCCTTTGCCGTGAATAGTTTACAGGCTCTGGCACAGGTGGGGCACGATATTCCATTAGTAGTCACCCAGCCGGATCGTCCCCGGGGACGAGGGCAGCAGCCGGCTTTTTCGCCGGTGAAGGAACAGGCGCTCAAACTGGGACTCAACCTTTTCCAACCTGAGCGGCTGCGGGATTCGGGAGTAATCACCAAGCTTACCGCCATAGCGCCCGATTTTGTGGTTGTGGCATCGTATGGGCAAATGATTCCGGAGGAAATTCTTATATTACCCAATTACTGCTGTTTGAATATCCATGCATCACTGTTGCCGCGTTATCGGGGAGCGGCGCCTATCCAGCGGGCTATCATGAATGGCGAGAGCATGACCGGCATCACGATAATGCACATGGATAAAACCCTGGATACCGGAGATATTATCCTGCAACAGCCGCTATTTATGGAAAACGACTGGAACTACAGCGAAGTGGAGGACCGTCTGGCCATGATGGGCGCGGCCTTGTTGCTGGACGCCATACAGCAGATAATGAGGGGGGTGGCTTCCCGTATCCCCCAGGAGAACCATCTGGCCACTTATGCCCGGCGCATACTGCGCGAGGACGAATACATCGACTGGAGAGGGAGCGCGGTCGATATCTTTAACCAGATTAGGGCGCTCAGCCCTTCGCCCGGCGCCTGCAGCCGGTTGGAACATGAAGGCGTAAAGGTATTTAAGGCCGCCATTGCCAAAGGGTTGGACAGCGACCTGCCGCCCGGCAGCATTACCGCATTGACCCCCGGCGGCTTTACGGTGCAGACCGGTTCCGGCCAGTTGGAGCTCCAATCCGTGCAGCGGTCAGGCAAGAAGCGCATGGACGCGAAAAGCTTTGCCGCCGGCCAGCGCCTGGTGCCCGGCAAGCGCTTTGACGAACATATGTAAGCTTTGGGGGATATCTTCGTAATAGGATTCGTAAACATGCCTTATCAACATTAACAGGAGGAATCTAATTTGGGTCTGTATCTGATTTTTATTGTCCCCGCTTTATTATTGACCTTGTATGCGCAATTGAAAGTGAAGACCACGTTCAAGCGCTATTCCAAGGTGCCGTCGTCCCGCGGGATTACGGGCGCCGAGGCCGCGGCCACGCTGCTCAGGCGCAACGGCCTGAGCAGCGTGGTAAAAGTGCAGCAGGTGGGCGGCAATTTAAGCGACCACTACAATCCCGTGAACCATACCCTGAACTTGTCGCAAACGGTGTATGGGCAGAATTCGCTGGCCGCCATCGGGGTAGCCGCGCACGAATGCGGTCACGCCATCCAGCATCAGCAGGCTTACGGCCCGCTGGCCTTGCGCCATCGGCTGGTGCCGATCACCAATTTCGCGTCGGGCCTGTCCTTTCCCATCATCTTGTTAGGTTTCATATTTTACAGCGCCGATCTGGTATTGGTAGGGGTTATCGCCTTCTCGCTGGTAGTGCTGTTTCATCTGGTCACCCTGCCGGTGGAATTCAACGCCTCGCGCCGGGCGGTGGCGCAATTGAGCGAAGCGGGACTGCTGACCGCCCAGGAGAGCCCGGGAGTGGAAAAAGTGCTGCGGGCCGCTGCCCTGACCTATGTGGCGGCTGCGTTTTCGGCCATCGCCAACCTGTTGTATTATCTGCTGATTTTTGCCGGCATGAGGGATGATTAAGAGGGGAGAGTGTAATGGAAGAGTCGGGGGCCGACCGAAGTCCGTTGCTGCGACAGAAAGCAGCGCAAATTCTCTACGATGTATATGAAAAACAGGCCTACACCGCCATTGCTCTTGACCGGGAACTGCGCCGCAGTGCGGAGCTTTCACAGCCGCAGCGCAATCTGGTAACCGAAATGGTTAATGGCACTGTGCGCATGACCAGGCACCTTGATGGGGTGCTTGATCTTTTTCTGCAAAAAAATATTACCGCCCAACCGCCCTGGTTACGCATCGTGCTGCGGCTGGCGGCGTATCAGCTGCTGTTTATGGAGCAGGCCGCGCCGGAGGTGGCGGTGGACAGCGCGGTGCGGATAGCGCGCCGGCGGTTGGGGGATAGGATGGCCGGGGTGTGCAACGGGGTGCTGCGCAATCTCCTGCGGCAGCGGGACGGGCTGCCGGGGCAGGAGGAGGCGGGACTGGCGGTGTATTATTCCCAGCCGGATTGGATCGTGGAGCATTTGCGCCACGAGTTGAGTGAGGCTCAATTATTGACCGCTCTCACCTATTACAATAAACGCGCGGTAACCGCCCTGCGCTGCAATGCATTGCGCGGCACCCGGGAGGAGTTGCTGGCGGCGCTGGCGGAGCAGGGGGCTAAAGCCGATGCCTCCGCGTGGACGCCGTGGGCGGTGCGGTTGCGCAACAGCCCGGTCAGCCTGAATGAACTGGAGGCGCTGGCGGCGGGACGCTGCTATGTGCAGAATGAGTCCTCCATGCTGGCGGCCGCCATCCTGGCCCCGCAGCCGGGTGAACTGGTGTATGACTTTTGCTGCGGACTGGGCGGCAAGAGTTGTCATTTCGCCGAATGGATGGGGGACGGCGGGGAGATAGGGGCCTTTGACCTCTATCCCCATAAGATAGAGCTTTTGGAGCAGAACGCCCGGCGGCTGGGGATAGAAAGCGTGCGCGGCGAGGTGCGGGACCTGCTCACGGGAGAGCTGCCGGCCAGACCGGCGGACCGCATTTTCGTGGACGCGCCCTGCTCGGGGCTGGGGGTGCTCAACCGGCGCTCCGATTTGCGGTGGCGGATGCGGCGGGAGGAGATAGCGGCGCTGGCTGAGATGCAGGCGCGGCTTCTGCGGCGAGCGGCGGCGGTTTTAAAGCCCGGCGGGGTGCTGGTCTATGCTACCTGCACCGTCAACCGGGAAGAAAACCGGCGCCAGATAGAACGGTTTTTGGATGAGCGCCCGGACTTTGCCTTGTACCCCTTTGCCGGGGAGTTGACGGCGGTGGGGCTGGACGCGGAGGATAAAGCCGCGGCCGGACAGGGGATGCTCGGTATCCTGCCCGGCGCCTATGATACCGATGGCATGTTTTATGCCAGATTACGTAAGGATTGAGGTCGTTTATGGAAGAACAACGGATGGAAATTATGCGGCTTAGCCCGGAGGAATTGGAGGCCTGGATAGTGGCGCAAGGCGAGCAGGCGTTTCGGG
>JAUNBV010000149.1 GCA_030526885.1 Syntrophomonadaceae bacterium | reverse complement strand
TGGGTTGCATTGTGACCGGTGCCTTTGCTATAATACAATCTGTCGCGAGTGCCATTAAAGCGCCCGGTGACAAAATGGGCGGGTGGCGAAGAGGCTAACGCTGTGGTCTGCAAAATCACCATTCACCGGTTCGACTCCGGTCCCGCCCTCCATCTTAGCCATACATCAAGACTGCGCTGCTGCACATGGCGGGCAGTCTTTTGTCATTCATAGCGCCATATGGGGAAAAGGAGATGGTCATATGAGGGGAGCTTCAAGCATCACATCGGCCCGTTATTCTCTGGCCAGTATCGTGGGCGAAAGCCCCGGCATAAAGGAGGCAAAAGAGCGGGTAAAGATGGTGGCTTCGCTACAGGTACCGGTCCATATCTACGGCGCTACCGGTACCGGCAAGGAGCTGTTCGCCCATGCTTTGCATGAGGAGAGCAACCGCCGGGACATGGCTTTTATCCGTATAAACTGTGCCGCTATCCCCGAGACCCTCATCGAGTCCGAGCTGTTCGGTTACGCCGAGGGCGCGTTTACCGGCGCGCGGCGCGGCGGCAAGGCGGGGAAGTTTGAACTGGCTAACCAAGGCACCATTTTTTTGGACGAAGTGAGCGAGCTGTCGTGGGCGGCGCAGGCCAAGCTGTTGCGCGTGCTGGAGGACAGCGAAATAGAGCGCGTGGGCGACGTGGCACCCATCAGGGTAGACGTGCGCGTGATATCCGCCAGCAACCAATCCCTGAACCAATTGGCCTTAGAGGGGAAATTCCGAAAAGACCTGTTGTTTCGCCTCAACGTGTTTACCATTGCCATCCCGCCGCTCAGGGAACGGCTGGATGACATTCCCCGGTTGGTGGAGAGTTTCATTAAAGCTTACAACCGCGAAAACGGCACCGATATCAGCGGGTTCAAGTCTGATGCCATTCAGATCCTGAACACCTATCACTGGCCCGGCAACGTGCGGGAACTGTTCACCGCGGTGGAGCGCGCCTGCATCGACGCCGGCTCCGGGTATATCACCAGCGGCAACCTTTTGCGCTTCACCGGCCTGGCGCCGCAAAAAAATGATGTGGAAAGCGACTACATGGGCTTTGATCTGCGCCAGGCGCGGGCCGAGGCGGAGCGGGAGACTATCCTGCGGGCTTTGCGCGCCAGCGGGCACAACCGCAGCCAGGCGGCGGAGTTGTTGGGCTTAAGCCGCTCCGCGCTCTATCAGAAAATGAAACAATTAAACATAGAACGGAACAAATAACAGAAACGTCTAAAAATTCTAACAATGTCTTGTTTAGTGGACACTTACTTTATGGCTTGTTCTGGCGCGATTTGCCCGGCGGGCTCTTTTTTTGTACAAAAATATGGACAAATATTATTTCTCGGCGGCGCATAAAACAAAATATAGCGGCGTTTGAAAGCTGGCACGGATTTTGCATAAATATTCTGACAAAGCTTGAGGACCCATGGCATAACTACTTGAAAAGGGGGAGCCGGAATGAATATCAAGAAGCCGAGAATGAGGAAGAACTACGACTATTGGAAGGATGATTACCAGAGTAAGCTGAGGACTGGCGAGGAACTGGCCGCCATGGTCAAAAGCGGCGACAAAGTCATGATGTCGGGGGGTATCAACATTCCCCATGAAATGAACCTGGCTTTGGCCAAACGCGCCACCGAGCTCCAGGGGGTAACGCTCTATATGGGGCTGGCGCTCAAGTTCTATGATTATATGAAGCCGGAATTCAAGCCCAACATTCACATTGAGACCCCCTTTGTGGGACCTATGGAAAGGCTTTGCCTCGAATGGGGCACTGCCGATTATATCCCGCTGCATCTCAATAAGATTGCGGAATGGATGGACTACGAGAAGCCCAATATGGTATGTTTCGGCTGCACCCCGCCCGACGAGTACGGCTATATGAACCGTTCCTGCTTCGGCGGGCTGGTGCCTACCCGAGCCATTGCTCAGGCCGACATCGTGACCTGCGAATGCAACCCCAACACCCCGTGGCTGATGGGTGACGACATGAAAGTACATGTCAGCGACGTAGATTTCATTTCGGAGAGCAACGAATCCCTGTTTGAGATTCCCGATATCCCCATTACCGACGTGGAGCAGAAGATTGCCAGCTATGTGGCGGAGATGGTCAGCAATGGCGACACCATCCAACTGGGCTTGGGCGGCCTGGCCAATGCCATCGGCTATTTCCTGCGCGATAAGCGGGACCTGGGCATCCATACCGAGGTCATCCAGAAATCGTTTGCCGACTTGATGAAGCGGGGGGTATGTACCGGTATCCGCAAAAATTTCTATCCCGGCAAAGCCTGCGCTACCTTCTGCGTGGGGGACAAGGAACTGTGGGACTATGTGGATCACAACGATAAATTCTTCTTCACCGAAGTGGAATATAATAACGACCCCTACATCATATCGCAGAACAACAATCTCATCTCCGTAAACAACGCCCTGTGCATGGACCTGAACGGCCAGGTGGGGGCCGAATCCATCCGCCATCAGCAATACAGCGGCACCGGCGGCCAGATGAATTTCATGCAGGGCGTGGCCCTGGCCTACGGCGGCAAGAGCATCCTGACCTTAAACTCGACCTGGAAAGATAAAGAAGGCCGGCTGCGTTCAACCATCCTGCCCTTCATGCCCCCGGGCACCATCGTTACCAGCCCCCGTACCGAGGTACAATACGTAGTCACCGAGTACGGCTGCGTAAATCTGCGCTTCCGGGATGTGAAGGAACGTATCGCCGCGATGATCAGCATCGCCCACCCCGACTTCCGCGAGGGCTTGAGGCGTGAAGCCGACAAGTACTGGAAGTAAGGCAGCATCACTTGAACGGACGCCGACAAGGCCGAGAATAAAGGAGGTAAAGAGATGTATTACAACAACAACGTAATCATGAAATCGAGAAGCAAATATGATGACTGGAAAGATGATTATAAAGCCAAATTGATTACCGCCGCCGAGGCAGCCGCTAAGGTGAACGACGGCGACAAGCTGGGGCAGGGCGGGGGCAACCAGATTCCCCACGGCATCAATTCCGAGCTGGCCAAGCGCGTGGAGAGCGGCGACCTGCAGATCCTCAAAATTTACGGGGGGCTGGCGCTCAAGTATTACGACTACATGAAGCCCGAATACGTCGGCCGCGTATCGCTGCATACCTGTTTCGTAGGCCCCATGGAACGCTTCACCATGGACATGGGCCTCACCCGGTATATCCCCATGCACCTTAACCTGATCGCGGAGTGGGAGGAATATGAGGCCAAAGACTCCGTGTTTAAGATCATGTTCAGTTGCACCCCGCCTGACGAGTACGGCTACATGAACCGTTCCTGCTTCGGGGGGCTGGTGCCGCGCAGCGCCATCACCGACGCCGAGATGGTGATAGTGGAGGTGAACGAACATAACCCATGGCTGATGGGCGACCAGTTCAAAATCCACGTATCGGAAGTGGATTATATCACCGAGTGTAACGAACCGCTGTTTGAAATCCCCGATATCCCCGTGACCGACGTGGAGCGTACCATCGCCGTCACCATTGCCGACATGATCCCCGACAATGCCACCATCCAGCTGGGCCTGGGCGGTCTGGCCAACGTCATCGGCTACGAATTGAAGAGCAAAAAGAACCTGGGGCTGCACACCGAGGTCATAACCAATTCCATGGCCGAACTGATGAAGGAAGGCGTCATCAGCAACACCAAGAA
>JAUNBV010000011.1 GCA_030526885.1 Syntrophomonadaceae bacterium | reverse complement strand
TGGCGCGGGAGATTGCCGCCGTGCGCGGTGAGGAAATACGCTTGCCGGACATCCAGTTTCAGGAAAACGATGAGGATGTGAACGGCTATATACGCATCAGCATTGAAGCTCCCGACCTCTGCCTGCGCTACTGCGCCCGGGTGATAAAGAATGTGCGCCCGGTCCCTTCGCCGGAATGGCTGCAGCAGCGCCTTATCAGCGCCGGGGTACGACCGGTGAATGTTCCGGTGGATGTGACCAATTATGTGATGCTGGAATATAACCAGCCCTTGCACGCCTTCGATTACGACCTATTGGACGATGAGCACCATATTATCGTGCGCCGCGCCCATGACGGGGAAACCATCGTTACCTTGGACGAGGTTGAGCGTAAACTGGACCGCGACACCCTGCTCATAACCGATAACGGTCGACCGGTAGCCCTGGCCGGTATAATGGGCGGGCAAAATACCATGATAAACGACGACACCCGCAATATCCTGCTGGAGTCGGCCTGCTTTCAAAACACATCCGTGCGCCGCAGTTCCCATCGGGTGGGCTTGCGCAGTGATTCCTCGGTGCGCTTTGAGAAGGGCACCGATCCCAACGGCTGTGCGCGTGCCGCGGACCGTGCCGCCATGCTGATGCAGGAACTGGGCGGGGGAGAGATAGTGGGCGGGGTAGCCGATGCCTATCCCCAGCCGGTGGCTGAGCGTGAGATTTGCCTGCGCTATGGGCGCATTGAACGTATACTGGGCATAGCGCTCGATGAGCGGATAGTCACGGATTGTTTTAAGCGCCTGCGCTTTGCCTGTGCCGCAGCGGCGGACAGCATAACCGTTACCGTTCCTACCTATCGCCCGGACATAACTGGGGAAGAGGACTTGATAGAAGAGATAGCCCGCCTTTATGGCTATGACAATATCCCGGCCACCATGCCTTCGAGCTCTTCCGGGGGGGGATGGGATGACGAGCAGAAATTCCGGGATGAGCTGCGCGCCGCGCTGGCGGCAAGAATGCGGGAAATAATCAGCTATAGCTTTATCAATCTGTCGAACTTTGACAAATTGCAGCTTAAGCCGGAGGACGCCTTGCGCCGCGCCATTAAGATCGCCAATCCGCTGTCGGAAGAGCAAGGGGTGATGCGCACTCTGCTGCTGCCCGGACTGCTGGAGACTACCGCCCGCAATCTGGCCCGCAAGAATGAAAATGTGGCCTTTTTTGAATTGGGCTCGGTATATTATCCCCCGGCGGATGATATCATGCCGGTAGAAAAGCTCAAACTCGGGGCCATAGTAGCGGGGCAGACCGTCTCCGGCTGGCATAGCCGCCCCCGGCCCATGGATTTTTATTATTTAAAGGGCATATTGGAGCAGCTTTGCGCTCGACTGAACATCAGGGGGCTGGCCTTTGCTAAAGCAGACCATCCCTCATGGCATCCGGGGCGCAGCGCGCTGGTGCTGGCAGGGGATAAGGAAATAGGCATATTGGGCGAAGTTCACCCACTGGTGCGCAGCGCCTACGATATCAAGCCGCGCGTATGCGCTTTGGAGATCGATGTGCGGTCGTTGTATGAAGCCGCGGAGAAATTGGTGATGAACGAGCCCATAACTAAATATCCCGAAGTGGAGCGCGATTTGGCGCTGATCGTTGAGCGCGGTCTGCCGGTCGAGGAATTACTGGCCGTAATCCGTGAATACGGCGGGGAGTTATTGAGAAAAGTAGACATATTTGATGTCTATACCGGGGAACCGGTGGCGGCGGATAAAAAAAGCGTGGCCTTGCGCCTGTCCTTCCGTTCCTATGAGCGCACCCTTACCGAGGAGGAAGTCAGCGGGCCGCTGAACACCATTCTCGCCATGGCGGGGGAACGACTGGGGGCGGTGCTGCGGTAAGCGTTTGAGGGCCCTATCCGGCTTTGGTCAGTGGTTTTCATCTTTTATATCGCACAGCCCTTTCACCATTTGAAAAATAGTATATAATTATGGCAGAGGTGATTTAATGTCGGAATTTCATATTAAAAATGGCACTGGCCATAAGCATATAGATCATGAACACCACAGGCTTAAAATCAAGGTAAAGGGGTCCGGCACCCTGGAGGTGCCATACGGAACTACTATCGGGGAACTGGCGGAGCGCATCCAACCGGAGCGGCCGGCCCTGCTGGTGGCGGCAGTCGTCAATAACGTGATGCGTGACCGGCACCGGCGGCTGGAGCGTGACTGTGAGCTGGAAATGCTTGATATCAACAGCATCGAAGGGAATGGCGTCTATCAGCGCACGGCGGAATTCCTGCTCATCAAAGCCTGCCGGGATGTCTTTCCCAGCAAGCGCCTGATGGTGCGCCACTCCATTTCCAATGGGCTGTACTGCGAACTGCTCGATTATGAATGTACTGCGGAAGATATCGTCGCCATTGAAAGCAGGATGCGCTACCTGTGCGAGCAGGATATGCCCATCCATCGCCATCTAATCGCTACCAAGGCCGCCAACGCGATTTTCGCGGCGCAAGGCCAATACGAAAAAATAGACGTGTTAAGGACCCGCGGCCAGAAAAGCGCGCATGTGTATGAGCTGGACGGTTTTTATGAGTATTTTTACGGCCATATGCTGGACCGGACCGGCTTGCTTAACGAGTTCAACCTGCTGGCGGCCTATGGGGGGCTGATATTGCAGACGCCTAGATTTTATGATAACTGCAGGATCAAGCCCTATAACCCCCGGCCCCGCTTGGCGGAGATATTCCGGGAGGAAAAAGAGTGGGTCCGGATGTTGAAGGTGCCCACGGTGGGGGCCATGAACCGCATTGTGCGCCACGGCAGCATCGAGGAGCTCATTCGCATCAATGAAGCCCTGCACGAGAAGAAAATTGCGTTGATCGCCGATAATATATGCCATGACCCGCAGCGGCGCGTAGTCTTGATTTCGGGGCCCTCATCCTCCGGCAAGACCACCTTTACCGAGCGTTTGAAGATACAGATGCAGGTAAACGGCCGGCATCCGGTGTCTATTTCCTTAGACAACTATTTTATTGACAAAGTGCTGACTCCCCTGGATGAAAAAGGGGATTACGATTTTGAGAGTTTAGACGCCTTAAAGCTGGAACTGTTTAATGAGCACCTGAGCATGCTGCTTAACGGCGAGGAAATTGAGATGCCGGTATATAACTTCATTGCCGGCAACAGCAACGGGCCCGGCATCAAGCTGTCGCTGCCGCCGGGGGAGCCGGTAGTTATTGAAGGCATCCATGCGCTGAATGACCGGCTCACCAGCTCCATTGCACCGCAGCACAAATACAAAATCTATATCAGCGCGCTCACACAAATAGCCATCGATTACAGCAACCGCATCCCCACCGCCGATGTACGTTTGCTGCGGCGCATGATACGCGACCATCGCACCAGGGGTTATGAAGCCGTAGCCACCATCAGTCACTGGCATAGCGTGCGGCGGGGCGAGGAAAAAAATATATTTCCCTATCAGGAAAACGCCGATATAATGTTTAACTCCGCCCTAACCTACGAATTGGCGGTCATAAAGCCTTTGGCGGTGCGTCTATTGCGGGGCATCGATGCTTCGGTACCCGAATACGTGGCCGCCCGGCGCATTTTAAAGTTTTTGAGCTATTTTGAGGCCATGCAGCCTGACGATATTCCCGCTACCTCGATCTTGCGCGAGTTTATCGGGGGCAGTTGTTTTCATGATTAATTAATAACCCAATATATGGAGGAGGACGACGGAAGATGAAGAGTGATATTGAAATTGCGCAGGCGGCGAAGATGACGCCGATCACCGAGATCGCGCGGAAATTGGGATTGGGTGACGATGATATCGAGCTCTATGGCAAATATAAGGCCAAGATTACCCTCGATACATGGCAGCGGCTCAAAGACCACCCGAGCGGCAAACTGGTGCTGGTGACCGCCATCACTCCCACCCCGGCGGGGGAGGGCAAGACCACTACCACGGTGGGGCTCGGCCAAGCGCTGAATAAGCTGGGCAAAAACGCCATCATCGCGCTCCGGGAGCCCTCGCTGGGCCCCAGCTTTGGCATCAAGGGAGGGGCCGCCGGCGGCGGCTATGCGCAGGTGGTGCCGATGGAGGACATCAATCTTCACTTTACCGGCGATATCCATGCCGTGACCACCGCCCACAACCTTTTGGCCGCTCTGCTGGACAACCATATCCATCAGGGCAATGTCTTAAACATAGATCCCCGCCAGATCGTGCTGCGGCGGGCGATGGACTTGAATGAGCGCGCCCTGCGCAACATCGTGCTGGGCCTGGGCGGCAAGATAAACGGCGTACCGCGCGAATCCGGCTTTGACATCAGCGTAGCTTCCGAGGTGATGGCCGAGCTGTGCCTGGCCGGTGACCTGATGGACTTAAAGGCGCGCTTTGCTAAAATGGTGGTGGCCTACACCTATGACGGCCGCCCGGTCACCGCCGGGGATTTAAAAGCAGCCGGGGCCATGGCGCTGATAATGAAGGACGCCATAAAACCCAATCTGGTGCAGACTTTGGAAAACACCCCCGCTTTTGTGCACGGCGGCCCCTTTGCCAATATAGCTCACGGCTGCAACAGCGTAATGGCCACCCAAATGGGGCTTAAGCTGGGCGAATACCTCATTACCGAGGCCGGCTTCGGCGCCGATCTGGGCGCGGAGAAGTTCTTTAACCTGAAATGCCGTTTTGCCGGGCTGGTGCCCGATGCGGTAGTGGTGGTTGCCACCGTTCGCGCGCTGAAAAATCATGGCGGGGTAGCCAAAGACAAGCTTTCCGATGTCAATATGGAGGCGTTATCTAAAGGGATTGAAAATCTGGAGAAACATCTGGAAAACGTAAAGAGCTTCGGCTTGCCCTCGGTAGTAGCCTTAAACCAATTCCCCGACGATACCCAAGAGGAAATCGAGCTGGTGATGCAGCGCTGCGAAGCCTTGGGCGCGGCCGTGGCCCTGTCCCGGGTGTGGGCCGAAGGCGGAGCCGGAGGCCTGGAACTGGCGGAAAAGGTGATGGCGGCCTGCGAGCAGCCCAAGGATTTCAAGTTCACCTATGAACTGAATCAGCCCATTAAGGATAAAATCACGGCGGTGAGCATGAAAATCTACGGCGCCGGGGGGGTTGATTATAGCAAGGCGGCGGCTGATATGATTGCACGGCTCGAGAAGCTGGGCTATGGCCATCTGCCGATATGCATGGCTAAAACCCAATATTCGTTGTCCGATCAGGCCGAGCTGAAAGGCCGCCCGCGGGATTTCACCGTCATGGTAAGGGAGATTCGCCTTTCCGCCGGGGCCGGCTTCATCGTAGCAATTGCCGGGGATATAATGACCATGCCGGGGTTGGGCAAGACGCCGGCCGCGGAACAGATAGACATTCTGGAAAGCGGGGAGATTGTGGGCTTATTTTAAATATAAGCCCCTATTATATATTAAGGGAGGTTTGGCGCAATGGATGAGGTCAGGAAAATAACGGTGAAGATCTATAACGAGGATTACATTGTAAAGGGCAATGACGACGGGAACTACGTTAGGATGCTGGCCGATTATGTTGACCGCAGGATGAGGATGATTGGGCAGCGCAACCCCAATCTTTCTATGACCAGAGTGGCGGTGCTGACGGCGCTGAACATGGCTGACGAGCTCAATCGTTTACAGGATGATTACGATGAGCTGGCTTTGGCGCTGGAGGAGGAAAAAAAACGCCGTCAGGGATGAAGGGCACAGAACCGACTGATCGCTGATACGCTGGAGAATATCGCCAGTCTGATGCTCATCAAGGAGGAACGCTCAGACCGAGCGCGGGTGTATCGCAGAGCGGCCGGGGATATAATGGATTTGAGCGAGGATGTCACCGAACTGGTGCGGCAGGACCGCCTGTCGGATTTTGACGGCCTGGGCGTGAGCATACGCGAAATTATCGAGGAAGTGGAACGCGAGCAAAAGTCCTCACTCTATGAAGCGCTGTGCCGGGAATACCCCGCGGAGCTGATCAAGCTGTTGGCCATTCCCGGGATAGGGCCTAAAACGGTGCGCCTAGTATATAATCATTTACAGATAACCACCTCACAGCAGTTGCTGGAGGCGGCCGAGAACGGACAGTTGCTCGAAGTGCCGGGCATCGGCAGGAAGAGCGCCGCCAACATTTTGCAGGCGGTGCGGGAGCATGAGCAGAATATAAATGCTATCACCTTGGCGGCGGGCTGGGAATGCGCCGATGCGATAATGGATTTTTTGCAGCCGTTGGATATCGTCACCCGGATAACCCCGGTGGGCAGCCTTAGGCGGGGGCAGGAACTGATAAATGACGTGGATATACTGGTGGCCAGCCGTGATGAGGCAGCAGTGCGCAGACGCCTGCACCGTTATCCCGGCTTTAATTCTATTGAAAAGGATGAGCCGGGACATATCTGCGCCCAGGCGGGCGACATCCCGGTGGAAATGATCATCGTGCCGGAGGAGGAATATGCGGCGCGGTTATTGTGGTGCACGGGTTCCCGCGCGCATCTGGACAAAATTTTTGCCGACCGCCGGCTGGAGGATTACGGTCACTACAGCAGCGAAAAAGAGATATATGAGGCCATGCGGCTGCACTATATACCGCCTGAATATCGCGAGGACTGGGGCGAGGTGGAGTTATCGCGCCTGCGGGAATGGCCGGAGCCGGTGCGGCAGGAAGACCTTATGGGGGACTTTCACGTGCGCCTGAACTGGGAGCAGGGGGCGTCAGCCCTGCGGGAGATGGTTGCGGCGGCGCAAGCCATGGGTTATCGCTACATGATCCTGGCCATCCCGGTAAAAGAGGTTAAAAGCCAGCTGTTCGTTCGGGAGCATTGGCGTCAATTGCTGCATGAGATAGATGAATTGAACGACAGCACGGCCGGGTTCCATATCGTGAAGGGTATCGAATGCGATATCGCCGAGGACGGCAATCTGGAGATAGAGGATACATATGAGCGCGACGCCGATTTTGTGGTGGCGGCGGTGAACAGCAAATACCGGCTGGGGTATGACGAACAGACCCGGCGTTTGCTGCGGGCCGTAGAAAACCCTTCGGTGGATATGATCGCGCGTTTAAGCGGCAGAGCCTTTTACCAGCGCCTGCGGATGAAAATGGATTACGACGCGGTGATACGGGCGGCGGTGAAGTGCGGAGTGGCGTTGGAGATAAGCTCGCGCCCGGAATATCTGGATATGGATGAGGGGCTCATCCGTATAGCCAAGCGCCTGGGGGCAAAGATGGCGCTCAGCAGCGATGCCTCATGCGCTGCCGAATTGAAGAACATAAGATTGGGACTAAAGATGGCGCGCCGCGCCGGAGTGATGAAGGAAGATGTGCAAAACAGCATGAGCCTGGCGCGCCTGCGCTCCGGGGGCAGGGAATAAATACCGTTGCTTTAGCGAATTCTAAGCCTATGACTATCATTATATCCTACGGCTTGATAATAGCGGGAGATGATGGCTTGTTAGGTTTTATCGCGCGCGCGGCGGCCATGTATTTTCTGGCCCTGATCATGATCCGCCTGCTGGGCAAACGGGCGCTGGGAGAATTGGGGCCATTTGATTTTGTGGTCATGACCGGAGTCGGGCATACCGTGGTTTCGGTGGCCTTGGATCAGAGCCTCACTATTTACGAGGGCATAGTGATACTGGCTACCCTGGCGGTTTTGGAATACCTGATGGGGTTCCTGTCCTTAAAGAGCGGCCGGCTGTCCAATATTATCGTGGGGCGGCCGGTGCTGCTGATAGATAATGGGCATATCCTGCGCAAAAACCTGGCGCGGGAAAAGTTCAATGTCGACGATCTGTTTCAGGAACTGCGCAAGCAGGGGGTGCGCGATATCCGCGAGGTGGAAAAGGGCATCCTGGAATCCTGCGGCGGCTTCAGCGTCATTATCAAGGAAGAGGAAGAGCCGGTAACCAAACGCGACCTGGGCTTTGTGACCCCTACTCCGGATGAATTCTCCACCTTCCGGCTCAACGACCGTCAGGAGATATTCGACGTCAATAATCGTGAACCCGCCGATGATGACCCGCCGCCCTTCATCTATGATTTGCTGAACGATATCAGCGATCAGCTCAAAGAGCTCAGTAAACGCATGGACAAGTTAGATAATGCACTTTATCCGCAAAAAGAGATATAATTGAAGCATCACTTTCAGAAAAAGGGATTTTACATGGAACTTTTGGCTCCGGCCGGTGATTTTGAATCATTCTTGGCGGCGATACATAACGGCGCCGATGCGGTGTATGTGGGCGGCCAGTCTTTCAGCGCCCGTCAGTCGGCGAAAAACTTTGATGACGATGCGCTAAAGCGGGCGGTAGAGTATGCCCATTTACATAAGCGCAAGGTTTTGGTCACAGTCAATACGCTCATAGATGAGCGCGAGTTTGGCCCCTGTCTGGATTATTTATTTAAGCTTCAGGAGATGGGGGCGGACGCGGTAATCGTGCAGGACAGCGGCCTGATACAAGCCATCACCCGGGAGCTGCCGGGGCTGCACCTGCACGGCAGCACCCAGATGAGCGCCCACGGCGCTGATGATCTGCAGTTCTGGCAGCGGCGCGGCATTGAACGCATGGTGGTAGCGCGGGAATGCTCGCAAGAGGAGCTGGCGCTCATGCGGGAACGCTGCCCGCAGATGGAACTGGAGGTCTTTGTTCACGGGGCGCTGTGTTTTTCTTATTCCGGCCAATGCCTGTTCAGCTCCCTGGTGGGCGGGCGCAGCGGCAATCGCGGGCGCTGCGCCCAACCCTGCCGCCTGGCCTATACGCTGTGGCGCGACGGGCGTCCGGTGGATTTGCCGGGCCGTTATCTGCTCAGCCCCGCCGACCTGTGCCTCATGGAGCGGCTGCCGGTGCTTAAGGAACTGGGCGTGGCCGCGCTCAAAATCGAGGGCCGCATGAAACGCCCGGAATATGTGGCGGCGGTGACGGCGGCGTACCGTCAGGCGATTGATAGTATTGATGCCGGCGGGGAGTTCCCCGCCGCGGCACGGGAATCGCTTAACGAGGTGTTCAACCGCGGCTTTACCGCGGCTCATTTTGCACCCGGCACGGGAGCGGTGCTCAGCATTATGCGCCCCAATCACCGCGGGGTGCTGGTGGGCCGGGCGATAAGCCAGCGCCCGGATGGGGAGACGGCGGTAAAGCTCAGCCGGGAGTTAAACGCCGGCGACGGGCTCACCGCCTGGGTCAAGTCCGGCCGCAGCCCCGGGGCCACAGCGGTGAATATCAAGCGCGACGGCGCGGTGGTCGATACCGCTTGGGCGGGGGAAACCGTGAGCCTGTGGTTTGACGGCCGGGTGGGGGCGGGGGACCGCGTGTTTCGCACCTATAACCAACCGCTGATGACCAGGGCGCAAGAGTCCTTTTCGGGTGATATAAAACTGCCGGTGGACGCGCAGGCGGTTTTGCGGGCGGGACAACCCCTTGAACTCATTTTTAGCGACCGCGAGGGCCACACCGCCCGGGCGCACAGCGATTTGCCGGTAGAGGTTGCTAAGCAGCAGGCGCTGAGCGAGCCGGTACTGCGGGAAAAGCTTCAGCGTTTGGGCCAGACTCCCTTTGAACTGAAAGCCCTTAGGGTGGATATGGAAGGGGAGCTGATGCTGCCCTTCAGCGAACTGAACGAGGTGCGGCGGCAGGCGGCCGAGCTATTGAAGCAGCAGATATTGACGGAGCGAAAGCCCCGCCCCCGGATGAAGGCGGATGATGCTGTGGAGTGCGATATCCCTGCGCTGCCCGATTGTGCCGCGCCGGAGCTGAGGGTGAGCTGGGGCGATGCCGCCGGCGTTGCCGCGCTGCTGGAAGCGGGCGCCGACAAGGTATACCTGCATTTAAACGGGTTGGGAAGCCGCGCCCCGGCCCGCCGTGAGCTTAAGGAGATTATCGCGCAGGGGTGGGGCGTAAGGGTCATCCCGCTCTTGCCGTCGCTGCATGAGGATTCCTGTACCCGGCCCTACCGGGAAGCGGCGGAGCTGTTCACCCAAGTGATGGTCGGGCGCTGGGGCGACATCGAGTGGGCTAAGGCTGCCATGGAACAGGTAAACGCCGATTACACCCTGAATACCTTTAACCGCTTGGCGCTGCGGCGTTTGCTGGGGGAGGGCGTATATAATGTGTGCCTGTCGCCGGAGTTGAATATTAAACAGCTGGAAGGGCTAAAGGATTATGCCCCCGCCTGTGAGGTGATGGTGCACGGGCCGCTCACCCTGATGCGCTCCCGCGGCTGCGTGCTGCGCGATACCCTGGAAGCCGGCCAGCGCCCCTGCCGCCGCCCGTGCCGTGGGGGCGACTATGCCCTGCGGGATGAAAAGGGCTATAATTTCCCCCTGCGCTTTGACGCCGATTGCCACTGCTACCTGCTCAATTCGCGGCATCTGAACTTGATAGCGGAGCTGCCGGAGCTGTGGGCCATGGGATACCGGCGCTACCGGCTGGAGGGAGCGGGCTGCTCCGCGGATGAGCTGTGCGCGGTGCTTAGAGTCTATCGCCGGGCGGTGGACGCGCTCAGCGCTAAGCAGGCCTATCCGGCGGAGGCGCTGACGAAAGAACTGGCCAAACTGCACCCGGAAGGCTATACTAAGGGTCACTGCTTCCGGGGGGTTATTTAAACGAAGGAATGAACGGTCGATGAACACCAACAGTATCGATAAGCTGGAATTCAACAAGATCAGGGCGCAGTTGGCGGAGCGGGCATATTCCGAGGGCGGGCGGGCCAACATCGCGGCCCTGGAATTTTATACCGAGCTGCGCCTAGTGGAGCGTGGGCTGGATGAGACGGAGCAGGCCATGGAACTGCTGCGCTTTGGCGACGTGGCGTTTTTGGGCGGCGTGAAGCCGGTCAAGGGGGTATTGGCGCGCGCCAAGGCCTACGGGGCGCTCAATCCCCTGGAACTGCGGGAGATTTATCTGCTGCTGCGGGCCAGCCGATTGATGGGCAAGTTTACCGCCAGCGATTCCGCCTCCGCGTTGCAGCCCCTGCGAGAACGGCTGTTGAGCGATGAGGCGCTGGAAAAGCGGTTGGACCGCAGCATCGATGAGGAAGGCTATGTGCGCGACGAAGCCTCCGGCGAGCTGGCCTCCGTCCGCCGCCAGATAGAGAGCCTGCGGCTAAAGATACGCGATTATCTGCAAAACTTTATCCGTTCCGGCAATAACCAAAGCCTGCTGCAGGACAGCATCATCACCGAGCGCGCGGGGCGCTATGTGGTCCCGGTGCGGCAGGAACACCGCAATGCGGTGCGGGGCATTGTGCACGATGAATCAGCCTCCGGCGCCACCGTATTCATCGAGCCGCTGGCGGTGGTGGAATTCAACAATAAGATCCGTTCCCTGCAGGCCGAGGAAAAGAGGGAAGTGGAACGCGTGCTGCGCGAGCTGAGCGCGGCGGTGGGGCAGTACGGCGATGATCTGGGCGAGACCTACGACACCCTGGGGCAACTGGACTTCATTTTCGCCCGCGCGCGCCATGCCTATGATTTCGGCGCTTTTCGCCCCCGCCTCAACCGTCAGGGACAAGTCGCATTGCACCGGGCGCGCCATCCCTTACTGGGGGCAAGCGCGGTACCGGTGGATATCCATCTGGGACATGGCTTTGATATCCTGATCATCACCGGGCCCAATACCGGCGGCAAGACCGTAGCCTTAAAAACCCTGGGCCTGCTCACCCTGATGGCCATGGCCGGTATGTTTGTCACCGCGCGTGAGGACAGCGCCCTAGCCGTGTTCGATGAGATATTTGTGGATATCGGCGACGAGCAGAGCATCGAGCAGTCGCTCAGCACCTTTTCCTCCCATATGAGCAATATCATCAGCATCTTAAAACAGCTTACCCCCAATTCGCTGGTGCTGATAGACGAGATCGGGGCGGGGACCGACCCGGTGGAGGGTTCGGCCCTGGCGCGCGCCATCTTGGAAGTGATGAAGGAACGCCGGGTGCGGGCGATGGTGAGCACGCATCAGAGCGAGCTGAAGTACTACGCTTATCAGCAGGAGCGGGTAGAGAACGCCTGCGTGGAATTTGACCCGATAAAACTGTGCCCCACCTATAAGCTCAGCATCGGCGCCCCCGGTCACAGCAACGCATTTGAGATCGCGGCGCGGCTGGGGCTGGACGAGGCGCTGGTAAAGCGCGCGCGGGCCCTGGTGCCGGTGCGGCAGATGGAATTGAACGACGCCTTAAGGCAATTGCAGGAGAGCAAATATTTTTATGAGCAGGCGGAGGAAGAGCTGAAATCGCGCGAAATAAAGCTGCGCCGGGAGGAAGCTGCGCTGGAGCAGGAGCGGGAAAAATTTGTCCAGGCCCAGAGCCGGGCGCAGGAAAAAGCGTGGCGCGAAACCGACATGTACCTGAAACAGGTCAAAAGAGAAGCCACCGAGGCTTTGGAAGAATTTAAGGAATTGATGAAGGATAAGCAAAAGCCTCCCAAATGGCACGAGGTGGAGCAGAAACAGCGGCGCATCCGCCAGCTTAAGCTGCCCACCGCCCCGGAGGAGGAAGAAAAGACCGACCCCTTGCCCCAGCTCAAAAGCGGCGACTATGTGTGGGTGCGCAATCTGCGGCAATACGGCTATGTGTTAAGCCCCCCGGACCGGCAGGGCGAGGTGGCGGTGCGCTTCGGCATCGTGCGGGCCACCGTGAAGCTCGATCAATGCGTGATAAGCGAGGCACCGGAGGAAAAGCAAAGCCGTATCAGCCGGGAAATGGTGCTGCAAAAAGCCCGTGACATATCGCCGGAGATAGACCTGCGCGGCAAGATGTCCGCCGAAGCGCTGGAGGAACTGGACCGCTATCTCCAGGACGCCATACTGGCCGGGTTGGAAAGGGTGCGCATCATCCACGGCAAAGGCACCGGGGCCCTGCGCAAAGCGGTGCGCGAGTACTTGACCCATTATCCCGGGGTCAGTGAATTCGGCGACGGCGAACGGGAGGAAGGCGGCTTCGGGGTCACGGTGGCCAGGATGAAATAGCTTAATAAGCGAGCGATTACCGCATGGGCCGCGCTTTGGGCGCGGCCCATTTTTTGTCGCTTAACAACTGTTGTTAAGCCGGTTAAGCCGGGGCTTAAGCCATGGATATAAATTATTGGCTAGCGGACTAACCATAAGGTGAACGCGCGGGCGTTGTCTGAATATAATGAACACAGGCTAGTGCACAGCTAATAACATGTTAGGAGGTTACCATCAATGGCTATTATTAAAAACGCAGTATCTTCGGAGCTGGTGCTGGTAGTAGTAGACGGCACTACCGCTTCGGGAGCGAACCGTTACAAGAATCACTACCTGAAAAATCTTAAACCGATGGCGCTTGATCAGGATGTGTTCGATACCGGCACCGCTCTGTTAACGTTGCAGACCAAACCAACTTACGCCGTACAGCGGCGTGATCTTTACACCCTTGCTCAGGACGCATAACGGCGTCCGCGTGAGGAGATAGCATATGAAAGAGGTGAAATATAATGCCTATCAATAAGTATGAACTGGATTTTAACACTACCGGCGACAGGATCTTTAAGATAATCATCAATGACGCCAATACTACTTTGGCCCCGGATGATGTATCGGATGTAATGGACATCGTGGTGGATAGAAACTGTTTTGCCGCCAGCACCGGCGACCTGACCGACCGGAAAGCGGCGCGCTTAGTGACCACTACCGTGCTCGAATTGCCCGCGGCTTAAAGCTCGGTTATGCTGCGACCGACCGCCCCCGGCCATCGCGCCGGGGGCATTTTTTAAATAGCTAAAGCGAGAGGAAGAATAAATGATAAGACTGGCGATATGTACCGGCGACAAGGAACTGCAATGGCAGATGATAAATCTGGTGAAGAGCTGCTTCGCCGCCCACCGGGGATTTTGGCAGCCGCGCCCCGCGCCCCAAGTCCCCGGTACTTTTGCGCCCGGGTCCCCTTGAGGCGACTTGAAAGCCGGCTGGTAAGGTAGCCGCTTTTTTTGTTTTCAGACCGCCTTTGGCGGCATATATGTGTCAATGAAGTATGTTTAAGGAAGGTGAGGGACATGCGCCTGGGCAAGGAGCGGGTGGGGCAGACAATTGCGCACGTTATGGAGCTGCCTCGTGATTTGGTATTGGATGTGCCCCGCATAACTATGGTGGGCCGGGAAGAGATGCATCTGGAAAACCATAAGGGCATTATCGAATATGGGCCCGGCCATCTAAAGATCAACCTGAACCGCGGTTATTTGGAAATATACGGCGAGGGGCTGGAGATCGCGGTGCTGCGCACGGAGGAAATGCTGATCACCGGTCGCATCCAAGACATCCGGTTTGCGGAATAGGAGCGGCTATGGCGGATAATCGTATATTTGAATTGCTGTCCGGCACCGTGAGCCTCACGGTGAAAACCGACCGCCCGGAGCAATTGCTCAATCTGGCGATGGCGCGCGGCATCCACATATGGAGCATACGCTATTCAACGCAGGGGGTAAGCCTTAAGCTGCGCATTTCCGCGTTCGATGCCCTTAGCAGCCTGGCCGGGGAGTACGGGTTAGAGCTGGAGGTGCACGGCATAGGCGGTATGCCGCTATATCGCCGGGTAGCGCGGCAGCGGCTGGGATTTATTGCCGGGCTGGCCTTTTTCGTACTGGCTTTATGGCTGATGTCCTCCAGCGTTTGGTCCATTGCGGTAACGGGCAATGAACAGGTGGGGGAAGCGAGAATAATTACCTGCGCCGCCCGCCACGGCTTAAGCCGGGGCGTTATGCGCTGGGAGTTTGAACGCAAGGAAGTTGAGGACGATATCCTCAGGGACATACCGGAGCTAGCCTATGTGGAGATTCGCTTGACCGGCGTGCGGGCGGAGATAAAGGTGGTGGAGAAGGTGCTGCCGGACGAGGATCAGCGCTCCCCGGCGCATGTGGTGGCGCGCCGCGACGGCGTGATAGCGGAGGTGCTCACGCTGGCCGGTTCGCCGCAGGTCAAGGCCGGGGATACGGTAGTAGCGGGGCAGGTGCTGATATCCGGCATAGTGTTGCCGCCGGTATCCCCCTATGCCGCCGACGCAGGCCGCCCGCTCAAGACCGAGGCCCAGCTCACCCACGCGCGTGGGGTGATAAAGGCCCGGGTGTGGTATGAGGCGGACGGGGAATGCGCGCGCCGGCAGGAGGAGCATTATCTCACCGGTGAAAAGCAGCGCCGGCTGTATCTGGTCAACAACGACACCCGCTACTGGTTATGGGGAAGAAAGCAGGAGCGATTTGCCTATGCGCAGAGCGCCAGCCGTAGCTTCGACCTGCCTTTCAGCGGCGGGAACTGGCAGGTACAGCAGGTGTGTGAAGAGGAACTTCGCGCGGTGGTAAACGAGCTCAACGAGCGCGAAGCCTTTGAAGTGGCGCGGGAGCTGGCCATTGACGAGCTGCGCCAATACTGCGGCGAAGCGGCGGAGGTGAGGAATAGCTGGATAGATTTGTTGTCAGAGCCGGACGCCGATATCGTGCGGGTAAGGCTGGTGATGGAGGTGATGGAAGACATCGGAGCGGTGCAGCTGATAAGCGAATAGATGGCGCGCAAAGCCATTTAAACGGGGTTTATCCCCTAAGACTCGCGGCGGCGGTTATTAGCGGCCACCGCCATATGTTGCGCGTAAATTCAAGTATGTTATAATAACAAAAATATTATAGCGGCGGGAGGATGGCCTTGACGGAAAAGGAAAGAAAAATCGACCTGGATTCCAATCGTATGGCGGCGATATTTTTCGGCACCAACGATGAGAATTTTAAGGTTCTCAAAGAAGCGGTGGACGTGGAACTGGCGGCGCGGGGCACCGAAATCTTTGTCCGCGGCGAGGAAGCCTTGGTCAATGAGGCCTGTGAACTGATACACAGCCTCATCCATGTGGTGGAGAAGGAAGGCAGCCTAGGCGCGCACGATATAATGTATATGAAGGAACTGCACAGCAAGGGAAAGTCGCCGCAATATAAGGAGCTGCTTACCGGAACGGTTTTGTCGACCTGGAAGGGAAAAGTGATCAAGGCCAAGACCCTGGGGCAGCAGCGTTATGTGCAATCTATTTTGCGCCATGACGTAGTATTCAGTATAGGCCCGGCCGGAACCGGCAAGACTTATTTGGCGGTGGTGATGGCGGTACGGGCCCTGCGCAACCGGGAAGTGGAGCGTATCGTGCTGGTGCGCCCAGCGGTGGAAGCCGGTGAAAAGCTGGGTTTCCTGCCCGGCGATTTCGTGGAAAAAGTAAACCCTTATCTGCGGCCGCTGTATGACGGGCTGTTCGATGTGCTGGGGGTGGAGGCTACCCAGCGCTATCTGGACAAAAACATCATCGAGATAGCCCCCTTGGCCTATATGCGGGGACGGACCCTGAATGACGCCTTTATCATTCTGGATGAAGCGCAAAACACCACGCCGGTGCAGATGAAGATGTTTCTTACCCGATTGGGCTTCGGCTCCAAAGCGGTCATCACCGGCGATGTGACCCAGGTGGACCTGCCCAAGGAAGAGTATTCGGGGTTGGTGGAGATTCAAAAGATTTTACGGCAGGTTGACGGGATCGGCTTTGAGTATTTGAGCCAAAACGATGTGGTGCGTCATCCGTTGGTGCAAAGCATTATCAACGCCTATGAGATGTATGATGGAGCCAAGCCGTGAGTGATTCGGTCTAAAACCCGGGAGGACAAGCCATATGAGATTATCGGCGGTGTTACGGGAGCGCCTGTGGACAAAGTTCAAAGCGTTTATTAAGAAGAACAGTACCCTGAGGGTTTTGGCGGTGCTGCTTTTTATCGTGCCCATGTTCTTTATCATTTATGGCTCGGCCAGCCCGCAGTATATATGGCTGCATGTGGACGAAGTGGCCACCAAGGATGTGGTGGCCGAGACCAATGTGGTAATCGTGGACCACGCCCAGACTGCCGAGCTGAGGCAACAAGCGGCCGACGCGGTGCAGAAGATCTACAAGCAGGATCAGGAAGCCCTGCGCCTGGCCCAGGATAATGTAAGCATGTTTTTTGCCCAACTGATTGAGATAGGAGATAAAAACGCCGCCACTGAGGGCGAAGGAGAGACCGGGGCCGAAGGGGAGGGCACGGAGCTTAGCGAGGCCGAGCAGGCCGAGCTTCGGGCGAATCAACTGCGCCAATACGAGGCTTTGCTGGAGCAAATGGCGGCCAAAGCGTACAGCCCGCTGATCGACGCCGGGCCCCTGGCCTATTGGTTGCTGTACTGCAGCGTGCAGGAATTGGAGTTGATGGAAGCCGAGAGCCTGCGGCTGATGGACGCCATCATGGACAAGGCCATCACTGAGGAGGCGCTTGATACCATTTACGGTGAAGTCAGCCGGCAGGTGGAACTGCTCAATTACTCCGCCGAAGCCAAAGAAATCGTGAACATGTCGGTAGCCTCCGCCGTCCAGCCCAATCTGGTATATGACGATATCGCTACCCAGGAGGCCATCCAGGAAGCGATAGCCGCGGTGCAGCCGGTGCAGAAAACGGTGAAGGCCGGGGAGATTATCGTGCGTTCCGGCGACCGGGTCACGGCGGAGCAAATCTCGGTGCTGGAGCAGGTGGGCCTGCAGCGCAGCGGCGGAAGCAGCATGTTCGTGGCGGCAGGCATCTTGCTGTTGCTGTTATTGCTGTTATGGCTGACGCGCACATATATCAAGCGCAATCATGCCGAGATTTACGAGCGCCTGCTAAAACTATTGCTCATAGTGCTGGTGGCGCTGATAGTGCTGGTCATCAGCCATTTATTGGACATGATACAGGTCAGCGATGTGGTGCAGATCAACTCCATGACCGGTTATCTGGCCCCCATCGCCGCCGGTTCTATGTTGATTGCGGTGCTGCTCAACCCGCGCCTGGCTTACTTTATCACCATGATGCTGGCCATATTGGTGGGGCTGATGGCCAACAGCGATCAGCTGTCCTTTGTGCTGGTGGCCTTTATCGGCGGTTCGGTGGGCATTTATTATACCAGCAACATCCGCCAGACATCCGATATGGCCAAATCCGCGGTATATATCGCCCTGGCTAATGTACTGACCATAATCGCGCTGCTGTTATTGAAGGGCGGCATCACCCTTAATGTGCTGTTGACGGGCATCCTGATGGGTGCCAGCAACGGCCTGCTCTCCGCCATTTTAATGATAGGGGCCCTGCCGTATCTGGAAGCGGGCTTCGGTGTCATCAGCATGATACGCATGCTGGAACTGTGCAACCCCAACCAGGCCCTGCTGAAGCGCTTGATGATAGAAGCGCCCGGCACTTATCATCACAGCGTAATGGTGGGCAACCTGGCGGAAGCTACCGCCGAAGTGATAGGGGCCAACCCCATGCTGGCCCGGCTGGGCTCATATTATCACGATATTGGTAAGGTGCGGCGTCCCGAGTATTTCGTGGAGAACCAGCAGGGAATGATGAACAACCCGCATGAAAACATTGCCCCGGCCCTTTCCGCCCTGATCCTGACCTCCCATGTCAAGGAGGGAGCCGAGATGGCGCGTGAGGCACGGCTGCCGGAAACGGTCATCGATTTTATCCGCAGCCATCACGGCACCAGCCTGATCAGTTATTTTTATAATATCGCGGTCAATGAGGACGGGGACGGGAATGTGAACGAGTCCAGCTTCCGCTACGAAGGGCCGCGCCCCCGTAGCAAGGAAGCGGCGCTGGTGATGCTGGCCGATTCGGTGGAAGCGGCCGTGCGTTCCTTGCCCGACCCCACCATGGAAAAGATTGACGCCATGGTGTATCGCATTATCATGGGCAAGCTCAATGACGGCCAATTGGACGAGTGCAACCTTACTTTCCGCGACCTGGACATGATCCGCGGGAGTTTTTGCAAAGTATTGGCCGGGATTTATCATAAGCGCATAGAATACCCCGATCAAATCAAGTTGGAAGTTAAAGCGGAGTAGAGGAGGCGGCAGGATGGATACCATGATAATCAACCAGCAGGACAAGATACCCTATGACAAGGAACTACAGAAAGTCATTCTGAAAATCGTCAGATCGGCGGAGAAAATAATCCGACTGCCGGCTAATACCGAGCTCAGCATCATGCTGGTAGACGATGTTTATATCCAGGACCTCAATCTGATGTATCGCCAGCAGAATTGCCCTACCGATGTGTTGTCTTTTGCCATGAATGAGATGACGGCCGATGAGCCGGGCTATGACGACGAGGAAGAGATAAACGTACTGGGAGATATCGTAATCTCCCTGGAGACCGCCTTGGCGCAGAGCGTTGAATACGGCCACAGCCTGCAGCGCGAGCTGGGTTTTCTGGTCGCCCACGGCATCCTGCACCTTCTGGGCTATAACCATGAGAGCGAATCCGAGACCGAAGCCATGGAGAGCCTGCAGGAGCGCATATTAAAAATGGCCAAACTGGAACGGTAAACGCACACCCGCTACCAAAACGCGCATTGAGCCGAGGAAAACGCCTTCCCCAAGGGATAGGGGAGGGCGCTAATTTTCCTCGGCTTTTTAACTACCCGACTGGCCTAGCCCGTGAGAATGCTTTTCCGTAACTGCTGGGTTAGACCCCCCCGCCATTGGATTTCCCCAAACACATATGCAAAGAGCCGCGAACGCGGCGTCGGGGGACGGTTGACCAAAGCGGTGGCGGTTTAAAAATGCGCTTTATTAAATTTTTTATTGCTTTTCCGCGAAGCATGGGCTATGATATTGAAATATGAAAAATCGCGGGTCAAAGCCATTATGATGCAAAAGGCAGGAATAACGATATTGGCGGGGGCTTATGGCAGCGGCAAGTCCGAGGTGGCGGTAAACTACGCGCTGGCCCGGGCGGCGGCGGGACATGCTCCAGTGCTGGCCGATCTGGATTTGGTAAATCCCTATTTCGCATCGCGCGATGCGGCGGCAGAAATAGAAGCGGCAGGCATCAGGCTCCTAGCCCCGCGACCCGATTTGGCCTATGGCGACGTACCCAGCCTGCCGCCGGAAATATTGGGTATCATCAATAACCGGCAGGAGATGATCATTGACGTCGCCGGCGATGAATTTGGCGCTCTGGTGTTGGGATATCTATCCAGCCACCTGATGGCACGCGGCGATTATGAATTTTGGCTGGTGGTGAACCCCTTCCGGCCTTTTGCCGGTGATCTTGAAAGCATTACCGCGACCAAGACGCTGATCGAGGAAGCGGCGCGTATGAGCTTAACCGGCATAGTCAGCAACCCCAATCTTTTAGAAGCTACGGACATTGAGGCGATTTGCGAGGGCCACGCCCGGGTCGGCGAATATGCCCAGGCGTTAGGGTTACCGATAAAAATGTTAGCTGTGGAGGAGAAGTTTTTTTCCCGTATTGAATTGCAAGCATGGATAGGACAGTTGTTTCCCCTGCGGTTGTATCTGAGGCCGGACTGGATTTCGGACAGCCGCTGACATAAACATAAGCATATACAGGGAGGATCGCAGGATGGCAAAGGGAATTGTTAGGTTCTACGTGGAACGATGCAAAGCCTGTGAGCTTTGCGTTAATTTTTGTCCGAAGGACATTTTGCGTCTGGACGACGACGTGATCAACGCGCAGGGATATCACCCGGTATCGGTTACCGTGATGGAGGACTGTACCGGCTGCGGCATTTGTGCCATGATGTGCCCCGATTGTGTGATCGAAGTCGAAAGGATGTGATAGCATGTCGCAGAAGAAAGTATTGATGAAGGGCAATGAAGCGCTGGCCGAAGGCGCTCTCATCGCTGGTTGCCAAGGTTTTTTCGGTTATCCCATCACCCCTTCCAGCGAAATAGCGGAATATATGGCGCGTAAAATGCCCAAGATACCGGGATGCCTGTTTTTTCAAGCCGAAAGCGAGCTGGCCGCCATCAACATGGTGTACGGCACTTCAGCGATTGGCAAGCGCGTCATGACAGCTTCCTCCGGCCCCGGCATCAGCCTGAAGCAGGAGGGCATATCATTTTGCGCCGAAGGCGAGTTGCCCTGCCTGGTGGTCAACATTTCCCGCGGCGGGCCCGGCCTGGGCGGCATCCAGCCTTCGCAGGCGGACTATTTCCAGGCTACCCGCGGCGGCGGACACGGCGATTACCGCATCCCGGTGCTGGCGCCGGCCAGCGTGCAGGAGATGATGGATTTCGCCATACTGTCCTTTGAACTGGCCGATAAATACCGTACGCCGGTGATGATTATGGGAGAAGGTACCTTGGGCCAGATGATGGAGCCGATCATCATCCGCGATAAGGTGACTGAATTTGTAGACAAACCATGGGCGCTGACCGGCTGCGCCGGGCGCGAACCCAATATTATGAACACGCTGGTGCTGCCGCAGGATCGATTGGAAGAGCGCAACCGCATGCGTCAGGCCAAATTTGATATTATGGAGCAAAACGAAAAGCGCTGGGAAACATTTATGACCGAGGATGCCGAATTGCTGGTGATGGCATACGGATTGCTGGGCCGGGTAGCCCGGCGCTCGGTGTCGGTGGCGCGTGAGCAGGGCTACAAAGTGGGCCTGATCCGTCCCATTTCCCTGTGGCCCTTTCCCGATATCGCTGTGCAGGAAACCCTGGGCACGGTAAAGCATATCCTGTCGCTGGAGATCAGCATGGGGCAGATGATAGAGGATATCCGGCTGGCGGTAGCGGGCAAAGTCCCGGTCAGCCTGTACAGCCGAATCGGTTTCGTACCCAATCCCGAAGAAATTACCGATGCCATTATTGAGACCGCACAGAGGGAGGGGTTATAAGAGATGAAAACCATAGCCAAAAGACCGGAATCACTGCGCGATGTAAAGACCCATTACTGTCCGGGCTGTACCCAC
>JAUNBV010000010.1:19739-21778 GCA_030526885.1 Syntrophomonadaceae bacterium | reverse complement strand
AGATGAAGAAGCGGAACTCGATGAAGATGATGTGGAAGTTTTGATCCTGAAAGTCGTATATGATGAAGAAGGCCATGAATTCCTAGCCGATATCGAAGACGACGATGAATGGGAAAAGGTCGCTGACGCTTGGCAGGAACTGGTGGAAAGCGGCGAGATTTGATCTGGATGGTGAAACTATGAGCCCGGATTCCCCGGAACGGGAACATGGAAACGGCGGGCGCGCACAAATAAAGCTCTGGCTGATACCGGTCGTCATTGCGGCACTGGTATTCTGCGTCCTGAGCTTTGTTTTGTGTATACCGCTTTACTCGCAAGACGCCCTGTTGCCCGGCATCACAGTAAACGATACCGACGTGTCACAGTTGAGCACAGAACAGGCCGAGGAACTACTCCGGTCGGTTGCCGCACGCTCCGTGGAGGCGGAAGTGCAGTTTAGATACGATGATTACATTATGGATGCCGGCCTGGGCGAATTATTGGCAATAGGTGATGTGTCGGCAGCGCTGGAACCGGTATGGCAGCAGGAAGCGGAGCTGAACCTATGGCAGCGATGCGGCGCGATGTACCTGAACAAGACGCGCCATTATGACGTTTCGCTTTGGGCGGCCAATGCTGCCCGGCAGGCGGAACTGGCCGCCGAGTGGAATGCGCGCTGGGGGCAGGATTTGATAGAGCCGCAGATGGTGATGGAGCTGGGCAAAGTATCCATTATTCCCGGTCAGAACGGAATCAAGGTGGCTACCGGGGCCACCTTTGATCCGTTGTTTTCATGTCTGGGCAGTACCGACAAGCAGGTTTTACCCATCGTTTTTGAGGAAACCGCGCCGCAGGAAGACGAGCGGGGCCTGCACAATATCGTGGAACTGGCCTCATGCACCACTAAGTTCAAAGAGCGGGAGATAAACCGCAGTGCCAACTTGAGGCTGGCCGCCGAGCAGATCAACGGGGTGGCCCTGGAACCCGGCGAGGTGTTTTCTTTCAACGAAAGAGTGGGTAAACGCACCTGGGAAGCGGGTTATCGCAATGCTCTGGTAGTGATCGGCAGTAAGTTTGAACCCGAGTTGGGCGGAGGTATCTGCCAGGTTTCCTCCACCCTGTATGATGCGGTGCTGATGTCCGGGCTGGAAATTGTGGAGCGCACCAATCATGGGCTGCCGGTGGCATACATACCGCTGGGGCTGGATGCCACGGTATACTGGGGAGCTCAGGACTTCAAATTCCGCAACAGCAATGATAATCCCGTATACATAGGAGTGTTCAGCGAAAAGGGCAAAGGCGAGCTGACCATCTGCATTTACGGCCACCGCAGTGAAAAGAAAAATATCAAACTGCGCAACATCGTATATTCATATATCCCTTATACCACCCAGCTCCAATTGGATCCGGAACTGGAGCCGGGCACCGTAATCGTGGATAACGCCGGAGGCAGCGGCGCCCGCGCCCAGGGCTTTATCGACATATATGACGAGAGCGGCGAAGTACTGGTTGAGACCATAGCCCTCAGCAAAGATTATTACCGCCCTTCGCCCCGCATCCTGATAGTGGGGATGAATCCCGACGGCAGCGACCCTATGGTAGTGGGCCTGCCCAGCGGTGAAGGCGCGCCCGAGCCGGAAGCGGATGGCGCCGTTTTGCCCGCGCCGGAGGAGAGCGATACGCCAGGGGAAAGCAATACTACGCCGGAGAAGCCGGGAGGTACAGAACCTGCCCCCACATCAAACACTGAAGGAGCGGAACCGACCATTCCTGATTTGGAGCCCGCCGAACCCCAGGACCCGGAAAACGATGAGGTAAGTGATCCTGAAGGCCCCGAGGAAAAGCCGGAGGGATTGCCGGAGCCGCTGTGATAATAACCACGCAGGGATGATAACCTCCAGTTGCATTTCGTTTTATATCATTGATTTTACCGCCTTTTGAGGCGGTTTTTCCTTATGGCCTTTCGCTTGGCGCCAATAGCGCTGCACACAAAATGTATGCTAAAAAAGTACCCAAATGTATGCAACCAGCAACTTCCGTAAACCAATTTGACAGAATAT
>JAUNBV010000010.1:686-19729 GCA_030526885.1 Syntrophomonadaceae bacterium | reverse complement strand
AAAGTGACATGACTCTAACAGATTGTCGAATTATATGTTTAGGAGGTATCGGTTAATGAAAGAACGAGCTAAAAAGAAGCACCAATTTGATAAGGCGATTGCCGGTGATGCTATCCGTCGGCGCCGCGAGCAACTGAACCTGACCCGCCAACAATTGGCGGAAATGCCCGAAGTAGGTATGGATGCTGGCTTCTTAGGGGAAATCGAGCGGGGCAACCGTCAGGCATCGATTCAAACCTACTATCGGTTGAAGCAGGCGCTGGGGCTTAACTGGGAGGAAATGCTGGGCGGCATATTAAACGTTGGGCAACCGTCCATGGTCAGCGACAGCCAAAACGACTACCTGGTTGATGAAAACGTGCTCTTACGCGTGGGCATCATCAAAGAATTGGACCGGATGGAGCCCGAAGAACTGTCATTCATCCGCGACGCCATACGCATGATACAGAAATCGCTGAATTAAAAACGCAAAACCATTCCTTTTTATATGCCCACGGCAGGAAAGTATTTAAATAAGACGAATAACATCATATGTAGCATCGTAATTAAAGACGCATTGTAAAAAGGGTGTTAATCGTGGAACACAGAGTAACAGTTGACAAGGACGGGCATGTATTGCTCATCGGTCTGGACTATGCAGCAAAGCGCAACGCGATGGATCTCGATATGTATTGGCAGTTGGCGGAGGCTTTGGGGCAATTGGACAAGGATCCGGATCTGCGCTGCGGCCTGCTCTACGCCAAGGGCGATCACTTCACCACCGGCTTGGATCTGGTGAAGTGGGCGCCGGTATTTGCCGAAGGGAAATTCCCGGATATGCCGGAAGGTTATTTCGATCCTTTCCGTCTGGACGAGGACAAACGGGTCAGCAAGCCGATGGTGATGGCCGCCCAGGGCTATTGCCTGACCTGGGGATTTGAAGTGATGCTTACCACCGATATCCGCATCGGCACCACCGACCTGAAGCTGGCGCAAATCGAAGTGCAGCGCGGCATCTATCCGGTGGGGGGCGCTACGGTGCGCTTGCAGCAGGAGGTCGGGTGGGGAACGGCCATGCGCTATCTGCTGACCGGCGATATCATGAGCGGCCCCGAAGCCTATCGCTTGGGGGTAATCCAGGAACTGGTGGAGCCGGGCCAACAATTTGAGCGGGGTCTGGAAATGGCGCATCGCGTAGCCACCAAATCCGCTCCGCTGGGAGTGCGGGCCATAATCAAATCCGCTCACCGGGCTCGCATTTACGGCAATCAGGCGGCATTAAACATGCTGATGCCGGAAATCTTGCCCATCATGACCAGCGAGGATTCCGCCGAAGGCGTCCAGGCCTTTATCGAACGCCGCGAGGCCGTGTTTAAAGGTAAATAGTAAGTGTGCCGTAAGCTTTGGTTGTTAAAATGTGAATTACCATGTATAATCTAGGCATTGCATTATCAAATACTTAAAAGAAAGAAGGATTGGAAGAGAATGAAGAAAAGTAAGTTTTTATGGCTGACGTTGCTCTTGGTAATGGCCCTTTCGGTAGCGCTGGTGGGCTGCGGCGGAGAACCCGCGGTGGAAGAACCCGTGGTGCCCGAAGAAACCCCTACCATCGACCGCATAGTGGAAGCCGGCAAACTGGTCATGCTGACCAACGCGGCCTTCCCTCCGTTTGAGTATCTGGGAGACGACAATCAGGTGGCCGGCGTCGATGCCGACATCGCGAAAGCCATTGCCGATGAAATCGGCGTGGAACTGGAAATCGTGGACATGGACTTTGAGGGCATTATCCTGGCTCTGCAACAGGGCAAGGGAGACTTGGGAGTAGCCGGCATGACCGCAACCGATGAGCGCCGCGAAAGCGTAGACTTCTCCATCAACTATGTGGACGCCGCGCAGGTCATTATTGTGCGGCAGGACGATACTTCCATCACCAGCGCGGAAGATCTGGAAGGCAAAAACGTGGGCGTACAGCTGGGCACCACCGGCGACCTCTTTGTCACCGATGAAACCGCGGCCGCTAACGTGCAGCGCTACAAGACCGGCGCGGATGCTTCCATGGAACTGAACAGCGGCAAAATCGACGCGGTGGTAATCGACGAAATGCCGGCCAATGAAATCGTGGCCGCCAGCACCGGGCTGGTAGTACTGGAAGAGCCGCTGACCGAAGAACAGTATGCCATCGCTATCGCCAAGGGTCAGGAGGATCTGGTGGCGGTAGTGGATAAGGTAGTAGCCGAAATGCTGGAATCCGGCGAGATCGAAGCCTTGATTGAGCAGCATAAAGCCGCTACCGAATAGTGTAACGAATCGAGGGCAGGGGTACATGACAGATGTGACCCCTGCCTTTGTCTTGTGAATGGAAGCCGTGCATGTTTGATAACTTTGGGCAGCAACTCTATAATAATTTCATCCTTTTTGATCGCTGGCAGCTCTATCTGTCCGGGTTGGGCAATACTCTGCTCATCACCTTCGGCGCGGCGCTGATCGGCATTGTGCTGGGCAGCCTGGTGGCTATCTGCAAGGTGTATGCCCGGGATAACCCAAAGCTGAAACCGCTGGATATAATCTGTGACATCTACTTGACCGTAATCCGCGGCACCCCGATGATGGTACAGGTGATGATTTTCGGTTTCATTATTTTTGCCACCGTCAGCTTCAGCAAAATGGTGTATGTAGCCATGCTGGCCTTCGGCATCAATTCCGGCGCTTATGTGGCGGAAATAGTGCGGGCCGGCATTCAATCCATAGACATTGGCCAGACCGAAGCGGGGCGCAGCCTTGGCCTGACCAAGAATATGACTATGCGCTACATCATCCTGCCGCAGGCTATCCGCAATATTTTGCCCGCGCTGGGCAACGAAGCCATCGTGCTGTTGAAGGAAACCGCGATCGTGGGCTATATAGCCATCAGCGACCTGACCTATCAGGCCACGTTAATACGCTCGCGCACCTTCAGTCCCGCGCCGCTGCTCATCATCGCCGTGGCATATCTGGCTCTGGTCATGCTGATGACCGTAGGCCTACGCTTTATGGAAAGGAAGCTGGCGCAAAGTGATCACCGTTAAAGACCTACACAAACACTTCGGACATATCAAGGCGGTAAACGGCATTACCGAGCATATCCATCCCGGCGAAAAGGTGGTCATCATCGGCCCCTCGGGCTGCGGTAAGAGCACTTTTCTGCGTTGCCTGAACCTGTTGGAGCAACCGACTTCGGGCGACATATGGCTCCAGAACGAACGTATCACCGACCCGAAATGTAAGGTGGATACACTGCGGCAGCGCATGGGCATGGTATTTCAGCGCTTCAATCTTTTCCCCCATATGACCATCCGCCAGAATATAACCCTGGCTCCCATCAGACTGAAACTGATGAGCGAGGAAGAAGCTAACGACAATGCCACCCGCTTGCTGGAACGGGTGGGACTGCCTGAAAAGGCTGATGTGTGGCCGGCGCAGCTATCGGGCGGCCAGCAGCAGCGCATTGCCATAGTGCGTGCCTTGGCTATGAATCCCATGGTGATGCTGTTTGATGAACCGACTTCGGCGCTGGACCCTGAAATGGTGGGCGAGGTGCTGGAGGTAATGCGTGAACTGGCACATGAGGGCATGACCATGATCGTGGTGACTCATGAGATGGGTTTTGCGCGCGAGATAGGCAACCGCGTTTTGTTCATGGACGAAGGCTGTATCGTGGAGCAGGCCCCCCCGGCGCAGCTTTTCGACGACCCCCAAAATCCCCGTACCCAGTCCTTTCTCAGCAAAGTGCTATAATATTGTTGTTATATTCTTTTTTATGATACAATTGAGGCATGGAATGACACCACTTCTGTTCAAACTTAAATAACGGGGAGGGAGACTCCTTGATTCAAAGTGCCATTGGAAAACAGCGGCTGATGAGACAGAAGCGCCACCGCATTCTGTCGCGCATTTTGGCCGTTTTTTGTTTATTGCTGGCAGTGGCGGGCTTGGTGCTGTTGACCGGCTGGTATAAAGCGGCCGCCGTTCTGGCAGTGCCTTTGGCCATCATAATCGAAATGCGGGGCAGCAAAGCCTATGATCGGGTATTTTTTGCCGAGCGCGAAAAGGAGCGGCTGGCACAGTATTTGCGGCGTAGCCTGCCCGAGTGCCGGGTAGAGGTCAATCAACGGCTGGAGGAACAGGTGGCCGACCTAATCGTGGTCGGGCCGCCCGGCATCTTTGTGATCTGTATTACCGAATTGAGCTATGACTGCATCGACGAAAACGTTGACCGCAGGGGCTTGGAGATCCAGGCGCTAGCGCAGCGGGTCTGTCCCGGCTATCCGGTGGAAGCGCTCATCTTTGCCCGCCAAATGTCAATGCTCAAGCCCGCCGTCACCCGCCTCACCCCCGTCCACTCCCCCGGAGGGATTGTCGATTGCGTAAGCCGCAGCCGCCAACGCTGCACCGAGGATGAAATAGAGCGTATCGCATTTCTGTTAGGATGGGAAGCGGAATAGGGGCCATAAAGGGCGCATGTTTTTGGTGCGTGATAACTAGGCCCGGCTACAACAGCCTATAGCGGGGGAATTCCTCATCGAAGCAGCGCCAGCGGAGCACATCGTCCAGAAAAATTGCCGCCGGGCTCAGGAAAAACCATAGCACGCTGTACACTAAGCATATCTGGCCTAAAAAATTATAAGGCATTTTACTGTAATCCCACACATTCATATCCAGTCCAATATTTACAATCAGCCCCGCCAGCAGTTCCAGCGTGGTAATTATTATGGCGGAAACAAACATCTGGCTTATCAGCGCCATATCCCAGTGATAGAATTCATTCAGCATGCCGATCATCACGAAGCACAGCCCGCCGGTGATGAACATCGAATAATGCGAAAAGCCGCGCGCCAGCAGCTCCAACATGTAATACAGCGCTCCGCCCACCATGGCCAGCAACAAGAACTTACCCAGGTGTTTAAGTATTACCATAAAACATTCCTCCGCATATAGTTTATGCTCGGCAACGAAGTATAAACCCCCGCTTAAAATAGCAGAATATGGATAAGGAGGTGTTGCGCATGAAACGCAATAATATTTCGTTACCCCTTTTATTGGCTGCGCTGCTGATGGCGCTCGCAACGTCCTTGGCCGTAAACAGCTGGCTTCATCTCAGCCTGCCCGCGCATTTGCTGTTGGGGGTGGGCCTGTTCCTGGCTTTTAGCCTGCTGTTGCTCCGCCTGCGGGTATGGGCCCGCCGCGTGCGGGTGCACGTCAATGACCTGCTTGATCATACCCCCATCCAGACCGTGCTGGGCGGTTTTATCGGTATGTTGGCCGGCGTTTTAACAGGATTTTTGTTCAGCTATCCCCTCTCCTTGCTGCCTCGTATCGGCGGCGCGCTTACCCTGCTCATATTCGTGTTCTGCGGCTGGCTGGGCGCCAACCTGGGCGCGCGGCGGTTCAGCGACTGCCGCTCCCTGCTGCGCCGCGGCCAGCCCTCCACGCCTGCTGTTTTGGCTCCGCTTTCCCGCAAGGTGCTGGATACCAGCGCCATCATCGATGGACGCATTTATGATGTAGCCGCCTGCCGTTTTCTGGAGGGAATCCTGACGGTTCCCACCTTTGTGGTGGAGGAATTACATCATATCGCCGACTCGGCGGATAGCGCCCGCCGCAGCAAGGGCCGACGGGGGCTGGAACTGCTGGCCAAAATGCAGAAGCATCCGGTAATCAAAGTCGATATAATGGAAACCATCGTTCCCGAAGAGCGGGAAGTAGACATGAAATTGCTTCGCCTGTGCCGGCAACTGGATGCCAGCATCGTCACCAACGATTACAATCTGAACAAGGTAGCGGAGCTACAAGGCATCACCGTGCTCAATATCAATGAGCTCATCAACGCGGTCAAACTCATCGTATACCCCGGCGAAGCCATGCAGGTGAACATTTTAAAGGAGGGTAAGGAACAGGGCCAGGGCATAGCTTACATGGAAGACGGAACCATGGTGGTGGTGGAGGACGCGAGCCATGAAATCGGGCAAAACCTGGACGTAGTAGTGACCAGCGTATTTCAGACCGCCGCCGGGCGCATGGTTTTCACCCGCAAAATAAAGGACGCCGGAACCCCTGAGCCCAAAAGTGTCGGTATTCCTCTCGCGCGTGAAATCAAAGCCTGGGGATAATCGTTTAAACCGTTATTGTGCCGCAAATTAACCGTTCCCGGCGCACGCATTTACCGACGCTTCTCAATGGTCGGTAAATAGCTTAAAAAATTTCGATTTTTTATAAAAAGGGATTGACAAGCCGATGAAGCCGTGCTAATTTAAATGTGTATTCTCATAAGAGCATATGGTATGGCACTTAAGCCCCTACCATATCTTTACCCCGCGCGGCGGCACTACTTTTGGCTAAAATCTTTTTCATTTTAAGTTCTTCCTTAAATGCAACGGCCCGGACAGGATTAGGGCACCTGTCCGGGTGGGTTGCTTTTCTGCGGTATTATTTGTTGAGGGCGTCACTTGGGGGGTGACGGCGGCTGAAGCGCCGGTGGCCGCCTACGGGGCTTGATTATGCCCCTGAAATGTACTATATTAGCAATGCGCTTGCTTAAGCGGGATTTTGCTTTGAGACGAGGAGAAACGGGGTATCGTTATGGAGCCAAAGCTGATGGTGCTGCTGGCCGCGGCGGGCCGGGGCGTCAGGATGCAGACCGAGATGAACAAACAATTCTTGCCGCTGGGCGGCAAACCGGTACTTACGTGGTCGCTGGATTTTTTTGAACATCACCCGGCGGTAGCCGGCGTGGTGGTGGTATGCCGCGCGGACGAACTGGAATACTGCCGCCGGGAGGTACTGGCGCCGGGCGGTTATAAAAAGGTGCTCTCACTGGTGGCCGGAGGCGCCGAGCGGCAGGATTCGGTGTTTTCCGGCCTGCAAGCTATGCCCCCGGATACGGAATGGGTGGCGGTGCATGACGGAGCGCGCCCGCTGCTGATACGGGATGTGTTCGACGAGCTGATAGAAGCGGCGCGGGAGCATGGGGCGGCGATTCCGGGGGTAAACCTGCCGGACACCCTGAAAACCTTGGACGCGCACGGCATGGTGCGGGAAACCCTGGACCGCGGGGCCATACGCGCCATTCAGACCCCGCAGCTATTTAAATATAAAGACCTGTGCCACGCCTATCGCCGCGCACAGGCCGAGGGGATACTGGTCACGGACGACGCCGCCTTGTACGAGCGCTACATCGGGCCGGTGCGGGTGATAGAGGGCGACTGGCGCAGCCTGAAACTGACGCGCCCGGAGGACCTATCCCGGCTGGAAAGCCTGCTGCCGCAGGATGAGGCGGCATACGCCTTTCACCTCGACCGCCCCGCGCCTTTTATGAGGGTCGGACAGGGCTATGATGCGCACCGGCTGGTGGAGGGTCGGCGGCTGGTGCTGGGCGGGGTAGAGATACCGTATGCCAAAGGGCTGCTGGGACATTCCGACGCCGACGTGCTGGTACACGCGATCTGCGACGCCCTGCTGGGCGCGGCGGCATTGGGCGATTTGGGCCGCCATTTTCCTGACAGCGCGCAAGAATTCAAGGACATCGACAGCCTGATACTGCTGCGGCGCGTACACCGCCTTTTGCAGCAACAGGGTTATATGGTGCATAATATAGACAGCACCATAGTGGCCCAGACTCCCCGGCTGGCGCCTTACATCGACGCCATGCGCGAACGCATAGCCCAAGCGCTGGATATGGACGAACATCAAGTTGGTGTCAAAGCCACCACTACCGAAGGCTTAGGCTTTGAAGGACAAGGGGAAGGCATCTCCGCCCAAGCCGTAGCCCTGCTGGAAATGCGCTGCGCGGGGCAGGGGTGCCTCAAAACATGATTACCGGAAAGGAACATACCTGATGAAAAAGACCAAGGTAAGATTTGCCCCCAGCCCCACCGGGCCGCTACATATCGGCGGCGCGCGCTCGGCGCTGTTCAACTATTTGTACGCCGCCCATCAGGGCGGGGATCTGGTATTGCGGGTGGAGGATACCGATATGGAGCGCTCCCGCCGCGAATATGAAACGGAGATTATCGAATCCCTGCACTGGTTGGGAGTGAGCTGGCAGGAAGGGCCGGACGCGGGCGGCGCCGGCGGGCCCTACCGCCAGACCGAGCGTCTGGATATCTACCGGCAATACTTGGACAAACTCCTGGGCGACGGCTCCGCCTACTACTGCTTCTGCTCCGAGGCGGAACTGGAAGATGAGCGCGAGAAATTGAAATCCGCCGGCGAGACCCCGCGTTACTCCGGCAAATGCCGCGGGCTTTCCGCCGCCCAGGTACGGGAGCGCATGGCCGCCGGGCAGAAACCGGTGGTGCGCTTTGCGGTGCCCGCCGATAAAAGCTATGTGGTCAACGACCTGGTGCGCGGGCGCGTAAGCTTTGAAAGCAACGGGGAAGGCGACTTCATTATCTGCAAATCCGACGGCATCCCCACCTATAACTTTGCCGTAGTCATAGACGACTATCTGATGGACATCACCCTCATCATGCGCGCCGAGGAACATCTTTCCAATACCCCGCGCCAGCTTATGCTTTACGAGGCATTAAACCTCACCCCGCCGAATTTTGCGCATATATCGCTTATCCTGGGCGAAGACCGCCAGAAGATGAGCAAGCGCCACGGCGCTACCTCGCTGATCCAATATCGCGAAATGGGCTACCTGCCCGAAGCCATGTTCAACTTCCTGGCCCTGCTGGGCTGGTCCCCGGCCGGCGGGGAAGAAATACTGAGCCCCGCTGAAATCGTGCCCTTATTCGATTTGGAGCGTGTGTCCAAAAGCCCGGCGGTATTTGATATGAACAAGCTGAATTTTGTGAACCAGCAGCATTTGAAGCAAAAAACCCTGCCCGAGCTGATGGCGTTATTGCAGCCCTTTATCCACCTCGGCCCCTATGCGCAACAGTGGGCGGCGCTAGAGAGCGCTAAGCGGGAACTGATAACCGAAGCCCTGCGCTCGCGCCTGGTGTGTTTAGCCGACATCAATAAAGAAATGGAAGTGTTTTTTGCTCCGCCCGTTTTGAGCGAGGAAGCCCGCGAGGTGCTGCAAAGCCCCGCCGCCCCCGCCGTGCTGGCCGCCTTTGCCGCCGCCGTCACCGATACCGCCGACCCGGACCAGCTCAAGGCCCTGATCAAAGGCGTGGTAAAGGGCAGCGGGCTCAAGGCCAAGGATGTGTATATGCCCCTGCGCGCCGCATTGAGCGGCCAGACCCACGGGCCCGACCTGCCCTACCTGATAGCGGTATGGGGCGCGGAGGAATGCCGCAATCGCATAGAAAAGCACGGCATATTATGATAGCCCTTTTCTCCTAAGAATATCGCCGTGGCGTTATCTGCGGAGAGCGGTCCCGATGGTGATGCGTTTGCGCGCCGCCCTGCGCCCGCCCGGTGGCGAAACAAAGGTTGACATCGTTTCCGCCATTGCATATAATAGGGGAACTCAATAGCATAGCATTAACGCGAGGAACGGGAGAAGTACGCAGCCATCGCTGCCAGAGAGAGCGGGTCATCGGCTGGAAGCCTGCTTACGGAAAGAAGCTGCCGAAAGTGCGCCCGGGAGTACGCAGGCCGAAGCTTATCGTAGGCCTGCGCGGCGCCAGCCGATAGCATGGAAACGAGCGAAGCCCCCATATGGGCTTAAGCAGAGTGGAATCGCGGGAGCATAAGGCTTTCGTCTCTGGACAAGGAGACGAAAGCCTTTTTTTAATCATCAGGAGCAGGCTGCCGACCGACTTTGACCGAAGGAGGAAAATCAAACCATGTTCGAGAATTTAAAGCGTGAATTTCAAGTGGTGCTGGAACGGGACCCGGCAGCGCGCAACCGGCTGGAGATATTTCTGTGTTATCCCGGCTTTCACGCCATTGTGTGGCATCGCGTGGCTCATTTCTTCTATCGCCATAAATGGTTTTTGCTGGCCCGGATTATATCGCAGCTCAACCGGCATTTTACCGATATCGAGATCCATCCCGGCGCTAAATTGGGGCGGGGAGTGTTTATCGACCACGGCTCCGGCATCGTTATTGGGGAGACCGCCGAGGTGGGCGACAATGTGACCTTATATCAGGGCGTGACCCTGGGCGGCACCGGCAAGGAAAAGGGCAAGCGCCACCCCACCATCGGCAACAACGTGACTATCAGTACCGGGGCCAAGGTGCTGGGCTCCTTCACGGTAGGCGATAATGTCAGGATCGGCGCCGGCTCGGTAGTGTTAAAGGCGGTGCCCGCCAACTGCACCGTGGTAGGCGTGCCGGGGCGTGTGGTGCTGATGGACGGCCGCCCGCTGGAACACAAGGATGAGATAATGCTCGACCATAATATACTGCCCGACCCGGTGGCCGACGCCTTTAACGAGCTGCGCGCCCGCATCGGGGAGTTGGAGGCCAGGCTGCGTCAATATGAGGAAAAAGGAGCGTGAACCATGAGGATTTACAACACTCTGACCGGTAAAAAGGAAGAACTGCAGCCGCAGCGGGAGGGCCAGCTTTCCATTTACGTGTGCGGCCCCACCACCTATAACTATATCCATCTGGGCAACGCCCGCCCCTTAGTGGTATTTGACACCCTGCGGCGATACCTTAAATACCGGGGTTATGATGTCACCTATGTGCAAAATTTCACCGATGTGGATGACAAAATAATCAACCGCGCTCACGAGGAAGGCTGCGACCCCCTGGAGCTGGCTGAACGCTATATCGGAGAATATTTCATCGATGCGGATAAACTGGGCATTATGCGCGCCGATGTACATCCCCGCGTCAGCGCTCATATGCCGCATATCATCGACGCGGTGGCCAAGCTCACGGAACAGGGCTCTGCCTATGAGATCGACGGCGACGTGTATTACCGCGTCAGCGCCTTTAACCGTTATGGCCGACTGTCCGGGCGCAGCGTGGATGATATGCTGGCCGGGGCCAGAGTAAATGTAGATGAGCGCAAAGAAGCCCCGGTGGACTTTGCCCTGTGGAAAGCGGCCAAGCCCGGCGAACCCGCCTGGGACAGCCCCTGGGGACCCGGCCGCCCCGGATGGCACATCGAATGTTCGGTGATGTCCACCCATTATCTGGGCGATACCATCGATATCCACGGCGGCGGCGCGGACCTCATCTTTCCCCATCATGAAAACGAGATTGCGCAGTCCGAGGCCCTCACCGGCTGCACTTTTGTGCGCTACTGGATGCACAACGGTTTCATCACCGTGAACAGCGAAAAGATGTCCAAGTCATTGGGCAACTTTTTCATCCTGCGGGATATTCTGGATAAGTATCCCCCCGATGTGGTGCGCTATTATCTGCTGGCTACGCATTACCGCAGCCCGCTGGATTTCGACGACGGCAAACTGGAGGAGGCCCGCAAGGCTCTGGGCCGGTTGAAAAATACGCTGTACCTGGGGGCCGAATGGCTGGACACGCCCGCCGCCGCTCCCGCCGGGGACGAGCTTATCCGTAAAGCGGAGGAATTGAAAGCCAGTTATATAGAAGCCATGGACGATGACTGCAACACTGCCATGGCCATCAGCTATTTATTCGAGCTGTCCCGTATCATCAACAGCGCCATTGCGGCCTTGGACCGCAGCAAGGAAGGGGCTAAAGCCGCCATCGCCGGAGCTTTGAAGATATTCCGCGAGCTGGGGGATGTGCTGGGCATCTTTATCGGGGAAGCCAAAGCGGACGCCGCGGACGGCGCGCTGACCGAAGGGTTGATGGCATTAATCCTGGAACTGCGCGCCACGGCGCGCGCGGCCAAGGATTTCGCTCAGGCCGACCGCATCCGCGACGCGCTCAAAGACTTAGGTATCGTTATCGAGGACAGCAAGGAAGGGGCGCGGTGGAAGCTTGCGGAATAATAGCGAAGCGGGGCCAACGCCCTTGTCGGCCGAGGAGTTGCGCGCCTACCCGCCGCTGGTGCTGGCCTGGGTGGGGGACGCGGTATTCGACCTGATGGTGCGGCGTCACCTCATAAAAAGCGGTATGCGCCGCATGAATGAATTGCATCGGGAAGCGGTGTCCATCGTGTGCGCCGAGAGCCAGGCCGCCATTTTGCACCGCTTTAATCAACAGGGGGTTTTGAGCGAGGAAGAAGCGGACATCGTGCGCCGTGGGCGCAACAGCGCCACCCGGGCCCCGCGCCGCGCCACACCCCAGGAATACAACCACAGCACCGGCTTCGAAGCCCTGCTGGGCTGGCTGTGGCTGCGCGGAGATGAAGCACGCCTGGAGCAACTGATAGCTTTGGCGCTGGCCCCGGAGTGAAACCCCGGCCATTTGATTAAGGAGGTAAACCGAGTGTTGGATCGCCTGCGCGATGAAAAATTAAAAAAGCGTCACCCCGGCGTAATTGGGGAGGAAATATTTTTTAAAACCGCGGTGCTGCTGCCGCTTGTCCACAACGAAGCCGGCGAGCTGTGCGTGTTGCTGGAGAAACGCGCCCTCACCCTGCGGCGTCAGGCGGGCGAGATATGCTTTCCCGGCGGGCACATCGACGCGGGGGATAAAAACCCTCAGGAGGCCGCCATCCGCGAGTGCTGCGAGGAACTGGGCCTCGCCCCGCAGGATATAGAGTACCTTTTCCCGCTGGATTTGCTGATAACGCCCTTCAATTTGAAGCTGCACCCCTATGTGGGCTATATATATGATCTGCACAAGGTAGTCCCCTCGCCCGCCGAAGTGGACCGCATCTTGCTGGTGCCGCTGCAGTGGCTGCTGACCCATCCGCCGCTGCAGCATTATGTGCCGGTGAACATGCACCCGGGGGAGGATTACCCTTACCATCTGATACCCGGAGGCCGTGATTATCCATGGTTTCCCGGGCGCTATCCGCATTTATTCTATGAATGGGAAGATGAGATCATCTGGGGCCTTACCGCCCGCGTGCTCCATAACTTTTTGCAGCTTATCGGCGCGCAGGAAGAATAACCTTAGATAATATACTGTACCATCAATGGCAAAATGGGTTATAATTAAATTTAAGCTGATATGGCATACTAGAAACGGAGGTAATATGAAATGCATAGAGTAGAAGTTTATGGGGGAATAAACACCGGCGGCGGCGGTTGAGCAGCCGGTTGCGCCGGCTGCGGGCCAGCCGATGTAAGAAGCGAATTCGACCGTCTAAAAGAGATGCTCACCGCTAAATACGGCCAAATCGAATGTGAATATATCGATACCGCCGAACAGGATTTGAGCATGTTTCCCGAAGTAGAGGACGTAGTGAAACGGGGATACTCCTTCCCGCTGACCGCCATCAACGGCACCCTCCGCTTGGCCGGGGTCATCGCCCCCGACGCCATCGTGGAAATTCTGGATGAAGCCCAATAGGCGTTGAAACTCATCGGAGCATTATTTTGCCCCACAATTAAGGGGCTGTCCCAACGCAGCGGACAGCCCCTATTTCTGGGCCTAAATTAAGGAAACCAAGTGCCCGATCGACCAAAGCCCGTGGTAATGCTTTTCCGCAGCGGCCGGGCTCGGAAACGGTTTTTAACATGACTATGGGCGGCCCCTGAGCGACATGGTGACCAAGGGATGAGATGAATGCGCTTAACAAACGAGACCGGGCACTTAACAAGAAATGACCATTCGCCACACCATCAGCGACCATTCAGCCCGCACCCAAAGACTGTCCCGCCGCGCTAATCAAATGTATCGCGTATAGCGGTAGGTTTTCGCCGTGCACCCTGCGGGGCCAGCGAGCCGCGGTGGCGCGGTTATCATTGAAGCCGGGGGCTATGCATGGTAAAATAAGTGGTACCGCATGGCTTGGCACCGATGGTGTTAATAGGTATAATTATGATACAGTTTGATATGGAGGTAATACGATGGCCGATAATATTAACGATGCCAACCGGGAAGAGGTGCGCGTAGTATTCGACCCCAAGGAGCCGATTACGGTGCGTCTTACTACTGATGCGGCGGACGAGATGGAGATCGATCTGGTTAAGGCTTGGGGGGTCTTGCTCAAGCACTGGAAGCAGGTGGCGGTAATAACGCTGATCTTTGCCGTGCTGGGGCTGGGAGTGGCGTATTGGCGCTATGCTCCGGCGGATGCGGATTCGGGGGCGGCAGTGACGGCGCAGGTGGATTTGCTGGAAGCGGTACCGGTGCGTCCCGACATGGATTATGATGACCTTTTTGAGGGGGCCGAAAAATATTATACCGGTATGCTACAGTATCTGGATGCGGTGAATACATATCTGTCATCCACGAATTATGCCCAAAAATCGACTGAAATAAGCGCTCTCAACGAGCTGCGGATCGAGATGGTGGATAAATATGACGATACCATTATGCTGGCCGGCAACATTCACCGTTTTTACGATCTTATCCAGCCCGCGGATATGGAGAACAAACTATTGGAGCTGTCCACCCGGCAGCGGGAACTGACCCGGGAAATCAATTATTTGCAGCAGGAAATCGCTTTCTTAAGCTCTCTGGCGGTAGCGGGTACCGATGCGGAAAACCCGGTTTCCGTAGAGGCCACGCTGAAGGGCATGGAAAAGGTGCGCGAATTGGAGATGTGTCAGGATGAATATGAGGACAACGCGGTGCTCCTGGACCAGCTTTCCGGGGTGGCGGATAATGCGGAGCGCCTGCGGCAGACGGAGTATGCGGACGAACTGATTATTGATGGCCTGGCGGCTATTGAGGAATATGCTGAAGAGCTGAACCAAATGGCGCAGAAACTGGCGGTTGACGTGCCGCTGAACATTGCTGCGGAATGGGTATTTGACGCAGCGAATCTCACCGCTCCGGCGGTATATACCGTGGCGGTAACCGCGCCTCCTGCCGCGGCGTCGGCTACCACCAACTTTATGTTAACCATTGTCATCATGGCCATCCTCGGCTTCGGCCTGGCCTGCGTATGGGTAGTATGGCGCTATTATCGCAAGGAAGCTTAAAAGGCGCGTCGGCCCAAAGGTTCAGAAAAGATTTGCAAATATTGCGGAGAGGAACTATAATGTAAAGTACGAAAAATTGAAGAGCGGCAACCGTTGAGTACTGGTACTACCCAACGGCTTGCACGGGTGACCCTCCACCACGCACACAGGCATAGACCCTGCCGCATGCCTTTGATTATACCTTGTCGGCTTTCTTCGGACAAGCTGCATTGGCTATATCGCATGTTACTTGTGGCATGTTGCCTTATATTTTTAAGCATTATTGCGTCGTGACGGAATCCCCGCACGGCGTTTTGATTTTTCTGCATCACTGCCGCAACGGCATGGAGGGAGGTGGCTTGAGCGCTGGAAAAGCGCAGGGTGTAACCCAATTTATTAAATAAAGGAGGCAATCTTAATGGCAAAAAGGAAACATAGAAAACTGTGGGCGGTGGCGCTGTCCCTGGTGCTGTTGCTGGGGATGTCGGCGGCAGTGCATGGGGCCACGGGGAGCAATGCTACTTCCGGCACTTTTGGCACCGCTTCCACCGCGGTGAGTCTGATCGAGATCGGTGGCGGCAATCTACGCGCCACGGTGCCGCTGGCGGTGACTCTGGCAGTCACTTCCGCTAGCGGCGAGGTCATCGGCCCCAATAATTATTCCATCACTAACGGTTCCGATTTTCCCATCTATGTAGCTGCGGCTACAGCTACGGCTGCCAGCGGCTACACCTTTATAGTGACGCCTCGTTCTCAGCCCTCGAACGCCAGCGGCGCTACGCTGGCTATCACGCTGACTAACGGTGGCAACGAGTGGCAGTTTGCCGACGCTTTCACGCCCTCCGCCGATTATAATTTGGGCATCGGCGGCAGCAAGGCGCTGACGTTTTCCGGTTACGCCTGGGATCTGCCGCGGCCCACCGCAGCGGATCATGCTTTTGATATTCAATATACCATTAGGGCCGGTTCGTACAACCCGCGCTGAACCGCAGGCAATAGCTAGCATGATGGGAGAAAAAATATGAATCAACCAAATAGACCTCAGAAAAACAGCATGGCGTTGAAGGCGGCAGTGGCAGTGATGAGCCTGGTCATCGTGGGTTTGACGGTGCTGTTGCTGTTGCCGGGAGATACCGATGGATCGATGGTAGATGGCGTTAAGGCCGGACGCAGTTTCAGTTCAGATAACAGCGGGTTCGCAGATTGGCCGCAGGAGGATATCGTCGCCGAGCTAAACCGCGTCGTGGAGGAGGGAATGTTTCATATATCCATAAATCCTTACATTACCTTTGCCCACGGTTTTGCCCCAGGTGAGATGCGTATCGAAAACATATCGGGCAATCACTATTTGATGCAGGTTCAAATCTCGCTGGATGAAACCGGGGAAGCGGTATACACCACCGATGTCATAGAGCCTGGCCGGTATATCGAAAGCGACTCCTTAGACGTGCTCCTGCCGGCCGGTGAATATGCCGCCACCGCCACATTTACCGCGCTGGACAGCGAAACCCAAGCCCCGGCCGGCACCGCCGCCGCCAAAATAACGCTGGCGGTAAAGCAGTAGCCTTCACCAGACATGATGTTTACGGAACAAAATCAGGCGGCCCGCGCTGGGCTGCCTGATTTTTGTTTACGGCGCTTCGCGCGGCTGTGCCATTGACGGCTTCGCCAAAATGCCCTTGCCAGCAAGCATTTTGTCTGCATGGTATAATTACCTCATAGGGCAGGAGAGGGTGCTCTGTGGACGTGGAGGGGAATATTATGGAATACCTGATAATCGGTGCCGGGGGGACCGGCGGCAGTATCGGCGGCTATCTGGCGCAGTCCGGACGAGCGGTCACGCTGGTGGAGCAACCGGGGGAGCATCTATGGGCGCTGCAGCAAAAGGGCCTGACCATAAGGCGATTTGGCGGGGGGGACTATGTGCTGCCCCATATCCGGGCCCTGAGCGCGGAGGAGTATAGCGGCCGGGCGGATGTTATTATCGTGTGTGTAAAGGGTTACTCGCTGCCCGCCGTGGTGCCGCTGCTGCAACGGGCCGCCGGCCCGGATACGGTAGTCATCCCCATTTTAAATATTTACGGCACCGGGGCCAAGCTGGCCGCGCAGTTGCCGGGGCTGAATATCACCGATGGCTGCATGTATATCGCCGCGGAAATCAGCGCGCCGGGGGAGATACTGCATCGGGGCGACATTTTTCGGGTCATCTTCGGCAGCCGCGAACCGGCGGGGCGGCTGCCGGTATTTGACGATATCGTGAGCGATTTACGGGCGGCGGGGATAGATGCTGCGGCCGCTGCGGATATACGCAGCGCCGCGCTGCATAAGTATGCTTTGGTATCGGCCATGGCGGCAGCGGGCGCGTTTTTTGACGTCGCGGCCGGAGCTTTCCAGCGGCCGGGCGAGGTGCGGGAACTGTATGTAGCTCTCATCCGTGAGATTATGGCGCTGGCGGTGGCGATGGAGGTATGGCTGCGGGAGGATCTGATTGAGGATATCCTGGCCATCACCGACGCGCTGGCTCCGGAGATGACCACTTCCATGCAAAAGGATATCAAAAAGGGCGGGGAATCGGAAATCGACGGCCTGGTATTCGAACCGGTGTTGCTGGGGCGGCGGTTTGGCGTAGCCACGCCACAGTATGAGCGGGTGGCGCGGGCGTTGGGTTACAAGGATTAGGGGCGGCGGCAGTTATTCCGCGGTCAGCGTCACGCCCAGGCCGGCAAATTTATTCACGATATCCTCATAGCCGCGGAATATGTAATTGGCTTCTTCGATTACCGTGCGTCCCTCGGCGGCCAGCGCCATCAGGATAAGCGCCGCACCGGCGCGCAAGTCGGTGGCCTTCACGGTGGAGCCGTTCAGTTGGGGCACCCCCTGTACGATGGCGGACATACCCTTCACCTTGATTTGAGCCCCCATGCGCTTGAATTCATCCACGATCTGGAAACGATTTTCAAATACGTTTTCCACCACAACGCTGGTGCCGTCGGCCCTGCACAGCAGGGCCAGCATCTGTGACTGCATGTCGGTGGGAAAGCCGGGGTAAGGCAGGGTCTTGATGTCGGCCGGGCGGATATCGGCGGACCCTTCGACCAGCAGGCTGCTCTCGCGCTCCTCGATATGGGCGCCGGTCTCCTGCAGTTTGGCGATGATGGGATGCAAATGGGTGGGGATGATGTTTTCCAGCAAAACCGTGCCCCCGCTGATGGCCGCGGCCACCATATAAGTGCCGGCCTCGATGCGGTCGGGGATAATGGCGTAGCGCCCGGCTTTCAGCTCCGGTACGCCTTCAATTTTGATGATATCGGTACCCGCGCCGCGCACCCGCCCCCCCATGGTGTTGAGGAAATTGGCCAGGTCAACGATTTCCGGCTCTTTGGCGGCGTTTTCAATAAAAGTCTGGCCTGGTACGCGGCAGGCGGTCATCATTATGTTTTCGGTCGCGCCCACGCTGGGAAAGTCGAGATAAATACGCGCCCCTTGCAACTGTTTGGCGGTGGCGTAGATATTGCCCTGCTCCAGCGAAACCTCCGCGCCCAGCGCCGAGATGCCCTTTATATGCAAATCCATAGGGCGGGTGCCGATATCGCAGCCGCCGGGCAGCGAAACCGCGGCCTCGCCCTGCCGGCCCATCAGCGCCCCTAAAAACAGGTTGGATGCGCGCAGCTTTTTGGACAGCTCGTAAGGCGTAGGCTTATCGATGTTCCCCGTGGGAGGGCATATGGAAAGGCTCTGATCCTCGTTCCAACGGCACACCACGCCCATTTCCGTCAGGATATCCAGCATAACGTCCACGTCGCGGATGCGGGGCACATTATCCAGCACGGTCTCGCCTTCCGCCATGATGCTGGCCGCCATTATGACCAGTCCGGCGTTTTTGGCGCCGCTGATGCGGACTTCGCCGTTAGCGGTCTGTTTCCCGTCTAAAATCAGTTTATTTTTCACTTACCCACCTCAATGATTTGCTGTTCGATATATTGACGGCAGTCGGCCGCGAAAGCATCGAAGTCCACTTCCAGCGCCTGCCCCACCGCTTGGTTCATCCGCGTTCCCTTTTTCAGCTCCGCCAAAACGGCGCGCAAACTGTCCTCACCGTAAAACCGTACCATATATTCAACCGTTTGCAGCGCCTGCCAGTAAGCTATGCGCTGCTGCCCACCGTCAAAGCTGTTT
>JAUNBV010000010.1:0-676 GCA_030526885.1 Syntrophomonadaceae bacterium | reverse complement strand
CCCATCTCCGCAAAACCCATTATATCGTCGGCCGTCATCTCCGGCTGCGGAAAGGCAAAACCGTTGATCTGCTTCTCCAGATACTGCGCCAGCCCCTCGGTAAACCAACGGGAATAATTGCCGCCGCTGACCTCGTCCACCATGAGATGACACAGCTCATGCACCATGGGCCCTTCCCGGCAAAACTCCTCCAGCGAAGGCTCATCCATCCACTCCGCCGGTGACAGGATACGGATGCTGCCGCCCCAATACACTCCCATGGACTGCTGGTTGCGATCCCAGCCAAAGCTGGAGGCCAGCGAGGCGGCGGTGGGGAATACTATCAGTTCCGGCGCGGGCACCGGGCCGTCTGTTCCAAACCATTGTACCACATCGTCATATGACTGTTCACTGCCGCGCAAGATTATTTCAACATATTTTTCATCTATTGGCAAATATTTTATGATGAAATGCTCACTGTACTGCGATAAAAAGTTGCGCGTCTGCAACGCGCTGCTCTGAGTCGCCACCAAGCGCTCCAGGCTCTGCCGGGTAATCGGATAATTGATTTGCAGTATAACCAACAGGCCGGCGCAGAGCAGCAAAATTACAGATATGAGCAATTTGCGTTTGGCTTTTACCATACTCCCCACTCCCTCGCATTCATTATACGATAAAAAATACCGCCGCTTATAGG
>JAUNBV010000009.1:16743-22352 GCA_030526885.1 Syntrophomonadaceae bacterium | reverse complement strand
AGCTTCCTCGCGGGCCAGAATGTCCTGCATGGCGGGGGAACAGGGGTTTACCATCAGGGTCCAGTAACCCTCGTATACCACCATGCCGGGCTTGGCCGCCGCCGGCTTACTTACCTGCCGACGGAAGGTATAATCCACCGGCACCTTGGGAGAAGCGGCGGCCTTACTGTACCAGGCGGCCAACAGGGCCGCCTCCTCAACGCTGGCGTCCGGCACCTCCTGAATACTCTTGAGGTGTGACGGCAGGCGCAGGATAACATGGGTGCCGGGTATTTCCTGGGTGTGCAGCCACAGATCGTCGCGGTCGGCGTAGCGCAGGGTGAGCCAGTCGTTCTGCACGTTGTTGCGGCCCACCAGTATGGTCATCCCGTCCGATGACAGATAGCGGCGGGGGCTGCTTTTGGTTATCTTCTCTTTCTTTTTGGCCGGGGGGGCGGTGAGGTAGCCGCCTTTTTCCAATTCCTCGCGGATCTCGCCCAGTTCCTCGTAGCGGGCGCAGGCATTTATCGCTACCAGCACCGATTCGATGTATTCTATCTCGCGCTCGGAATCGGCGATGCGCTCTTGCAGATGGCGGATGGCGCCGCGGCTTTTATTATAGATTTTAAATAGCTGCTGTGCGTTTTCAATGGGGGTAAAGCGCGGGCTGAGCTCGATAGTGACTGGCTCGCCGGTCACAAAGTCCTCCACCACCGCCTGCAGGTCCCCTTTTTTGTATTCATGGGCATAAGCGGTCAAAAGCTCGCCCTTGGTCTTGTATATTTCCTTGCCATAGGCCGCGTGCAGATCGCCCTGCTGAAAGTTCAGGCTGCGGGCGTGCTTTTCCAGTAGAATTTCCAGCTTGCGCGACAAGGTACGCTTGGCGTTATCGGTGCGGATCTGATCCATTTTCTGCCGGTAATACTCATCGCAGCATTGGTTCATGGAATCAAAATGAGTCAGCGCGGCCTCGGGCAGCGATTGCGGCGACCACGGCGCAATATCGGAGGATTTGGGGCGGTCCTGCATCAGCGTGGGCAGGTAATGCCCGGAGTAAAGCTCGTTTAACCAGTCCAATAAACTGCGGTACAGGGTGGAAAGTTCCAGTTCGCCGCATTCCGCCACCGGCATTTGCGGGTCCAGCCCGCTGTTAAAAGTCAGTTCCTGAGCGGAGCGGGGGCTGAAACCGTCGGCTACGGTGAACAGGGCGCGGCTTAAGGCCAGCTTCTCATCCGCCCAGATGCGGGCGCAAAACTGTTCATAGCTCAAATGGGTGAGCTCCGCTTTGTTTTGCGGGGGAGGGGAGATGTATTCCCGCCCCGGCAGCACCTCGCGCCAGGAGCTCAGGTCGGAGCCGTATTTGCGGATGCCGTCGATGATGGTATTGGTCTCGGGATTGAGCAGGATAATATTGGAGTGCTTGCCCATGAACTCGCACACCAATACTTTTTCCTGCCATTCGCGGAAATCGTTTAAGGCTTCGATGTGGATGCGCGCAATACGCTCTAAGCCCGGCTGCTCAAAATGCTTGATCTTGCCGCCCTCCAGATGTTTGCGCAGCAGCATGCAAAAAGCCGGAGCCTGCTTGGGGTTATCGCTCCGGTCGGTGCTGATATGCAGGCGCGCGCGCTGAGCGTCGGCAGAGATCAAAAGCTTTGCCGACGGTTCCTTATATCGCTTCAGCGTCAGCGCCAGTTCATTTTTTTCCGGCTGATGAATCTTATCAATGCGGGCATCCTGATACTGAGCGTTCAGCTCATGCAGCAAAGCCCGCAGGGTAAGCCCGTCAAAAGGCATCGAAAGTCCCTCCGGTTATTTAATGATGAGGACCGGCACCCCGCTGATGCGGGTCACGCGGTCGGATACGCTGCCGTATATCAGTTCCTGCACCTTGTTCAGGCGGCGGCTGCCCATGATGATAAGGTCATAACCGCCTTTTTCGGTCAGATCCAGAATAATGTCGGCGGGATTGCCTCCCGCGCGCAGCACACTGACCTCACAGCCGCATTCCTGCCGAATTTGTTGCTGATATTTGTCCAGCACTCCCTGCGCGTTGGCCTTGAGCACCATTTCCCGATCCCCCGCGTGGAGCTTGGTATAGTCGATTTTGCCCGCGTCCCACACGCTGAGCAGCACCGCCTCCCGCACCATGCCGCTGTTCAGACAACGGCAGGTGGCGTTGATCACGCGCTCGGAAAGATCCGATGCATTGATCGGGACCAAAGCCTTGTTGAACATATTAAAACCCTCCTTACTCCTGTAACCAGTGATTTATCTATATAGTACACTATTTTTCCTGTTAGCACCACGCTAAGAAAGCGCTCGCGCTTACCTTTTTCATGTTGTATTGCCTGGATTTGCGGCGGATGGTTTTTGCCCCACCAATTAGCAGGCAACTAATCGCGCCAACCGGGGGAAATTAGTAAACGAAAAGCCTTGACCGCCGCACCTTGCGGCCGGACCGCGGGCATGTGAGAGGAAAAAGCCGCTATGATGCAGTCCATTGGCCTCAAAGAGTACTACTTGCATGAAATGGATTACCTGGAGCGCGGACGCGCCGATTTGAGCCGCGCCATTTTGGATAAGAGGTTAAAGCTTGAGCGGCAAAAAAACATCGGGTTATTCCTGCTCTACGAGCGGGATAAGCATGAGTTCAGCGGTGAAATAGCGCGGCTGGCGCTGTATGAGGATGACTATTCCATGGTGGAAATACTGCGCTGTGTGTATAACTGCAGCGACCAGGAACCCCTGCTGCGAAGGATATGGCAGGAGCAATCCTTAAGTGAGAGCCTGGCGGCGGTGGTCAGTCAGTGCCTGCGGGAGAAAAAGTGCGCGGATTTCGCGCTCCGTCGCCTGCTGCACGAAATAAACTCCTACGTTTTGGCCCAGGCCTATATCACGGTTTATCCCGCGCCCTGACCTCTGACACATCATGCGCAGTCAAATTATTCAAATCTCCTTAAGTCATCATTCCGCAATTTACATGCCTTGGCGGTCACCGATCCACAACTGATTGACGCTGACCCCAAAATGTATAATAATTAGTGTACGTTAAGTACGAAGGGGGACGACGGGCTATGACTGCACAGCCCATTAGGGTTATAGTGGCGGGAGCTTTGGGAAGGATGGGGGTTGAGACAGTCAAGGCCATAGCCGCGGACAAGGAACTCGCGCTGGCCGGACTGATTGATATTCGCGGCGGCGGCGAGAGTTTTTTTGCCCTGACCGGCATCCGCGGCATAGAATTGCCGGTAGAACCGGAGTTGGAAACGGTGCTCAACAACACGCCGGCCGATGTGCTGGTGGATTTCACCTTGCCCCAGTCAGTAGCGCGCAACGGCAAGCTGGCGCTGACCCACCGGCTGCATACGGTAATCGGCGCTACCGGCCTGCGCCCGCAGGAACTGGCTGAGTTGGAAGCGCTGGCGGAACAGCAGGAGCGCACGGTGGCGGTGATACCAAACTTTGCGCTGGGAGCGGTGATGATGATGAAACTGGCGCGGGAGGCGGCGCGCTATTTTCCAGATGTGGAAATTATCGAGCTGCACCACGATCAAAAAGTTGACGCCCCCTCCGGCACCGCTCTTCTGACTGCGGAGATGATCCGGCAGGGCAGCGGGGAAGTAGCCGCGGCGCCGGCCCGTGATTTTGAGAAAATAGCCGGGGTGCGCGGCGGCGAGTATCAGGACCTGCGCATTCACAGCGTGCGCCTGCCGGGGTTGGTAGCCCATCAGGAAGTGGTGTTCGGAGGTCAGGGCGAGACCCTGCGCATCCGCCACGATTCCTATGACCGCACCTCCTTCATGCCCGGCGTACGGCTCACCATTAAAAAAGTGGTGGCAATGAAAGGGCTGATCTATGGACTGGATAAACTGCTCTAGGGTTTAGGAATAAAAAACGTATAATTGACCGGCGCAGCGCTTGGAATTCAGTGCTGCGCCATATTTTTTGGCCCGGTAACCGGTTGCGGGATTTTTTCATATATTGCTGGTAGCTGATAAACGGCGGGCGCTAACTGGCCGGCAGGGGAGGGGAAAAATGAGTTCCGCGTTATCGGGGATCAAAATCGCGGTGCTGGGCGGTGACGCCCGCGACCTGGTGCTGGCGGAGCAGCTAATCCGCATGGGAGCGGTGGTGGTCACGGTAGGATTGCCGCGCACCCGTACCGGGCGGGCTGTAATGCTGGAACGGGTAGAGGACGCTTGCCGCGAGGCGGAGGTGCTGATCCTGCCCATGGCCGGAACTACGGAGCAGGGAGTTATTCGCACCGTTCATTCCGATCGGGAGCTTATTATCAGCGAAGCCGCGCTGGCGGCAGCGGCGCCGGATGCGCTGCTCATCACCGGGAGCGCGCGTCCTTTTTTGCGCGAGATGGCACAGCGTCACGGATTGCACGTACTCGAAATTGCGGGGATGGATGAAGTGGCAATTCTAAACGCCATTCCCACCGCCGAAGGCGCGGTTCAACTCGCGATGGAGCAATGCGATATCACCATCCATAGCAGCCATTGTGCCGTGCTGGGGGGCGGCCGGGTGGGGCAGACGCTGGCGCGCACCCTGCGCGGGCTGGAAGCGCAGGTTACGGTGGTCAGCCGGGAGGCGGCGGAACGGGCCCGCGCAGTGGCCCTGGGCGGTACGGGCTGTGGCTTTGACCGGTTGCCCGAATTGATGCGCACGGTGGATATCGTGTTTAACACCGTGCCTTCGCCGGTGCTGGAGAGGACGGTGCTAAAATACGCCAATCCCGAGGTATTAATAATTGATTTGGCCAGCCATCCGGGCGGCGTTGATTTCGCGGCAGCCAGTGAGTTTGGGCTCAAGGCGCTGACGGCTTTAAGCCTGCCCGGCAAAGTGGCTCCGCTTTCGGCGGGGCGCATTTTAGCCAATATCGTTCCCCGCCTGATAATCGAGCAAATGAGAGGGGATATTTCATATTATTCCCACGATAACAAATAAAGTATTATGGAGGTGAATCCTTTGCCCGGAACCCGATTTAGCAATCTGCGCGTGGGTGCCGTACTCACCGGCAGCCATTGCACTATGGATGAGGTATTGCCGCAATTACAGCGGCTGCGCGACGAGGGGGCGGAATTGGTGCCTATTCTGTCGTATACGGTGTCCGCAACCGATAACCGTTTCTATCCCGTGGCGGAATTGAAGGATGCTTTGCGGCGTATCAGCGGCACCGAGATCATCACTACCATCACCGGAGCGGAACCAATCGGCCCGCGTAAACTGCTGGATATAGTGGTGGTGATGCCGGCCACCGGCAATACCATCGCCAAAATGGCCAATGGCATCGCGGACACGCCGTCTTTAATGGCGGTAAAGGCACAGCTGCGCAATCAACGGCCGGTAGTGGTGGCGATTTCCACCAATGACGCGCTGGGCGTAAACGCGCGCAATATAGGCGCTTTGATGAACATGAAAGATATATATTTCGTGCCCTTTGGGCAGGATGATCCCGAAGGCAAACCGCGCTCGTTGGTGGCAAATATGGAATTGGTAGGCGATACCATTCTGGCCGCCATGACAGGACGGCAATTACAGCCCATGGTATTGGGGCCGATTTTCAAGTCCCATTAAATCGTATTGCTGTATTGCGGTGTTAATACCTGATGAAATATGAT
>JAUNBV010000009.1:0-16733 GCA_030526885.1 Syntrophomonadaceae bacterium | reverse complement strand
GGTATAATAATAAATATAACCGATAAATAGATTCAGGGAGGCGCAGCAATCATGCCACAGGGTATAAGGTTAGCGGTGGTGGGCATCACCGGCGCGGTAGGGCAGGAGATTATAAGGGTCTTAGAACAGAGGGATTTTCCGGTCAGCGAATTGATTGCGCTGGCCGACCCGCGCGAAGCGGGGAGCAAAGTGCAGTTCAAGGGAGAGAGCATCACGGTGGAGGCGGCGGAGGAGAAGGCTTTTCGCCGCGCCGAGGTCGCCTTGTTTGCGGTGGGCAACGATATCAGTCTTATGCTGGCTCCGCTGGCCCAAAAGGCCGGCTGTCTGGTTATCGACAACAGCTATGCATTCCGTTTGCGGGACGGGGTGCCGCTGGTGGTGCCGGAAGTAAACCCGGAGGATATCGCCGCTCATCAGGGCATCATCGCCAATCCGAATTGTTCCACCATTATCATGGCGGTGGCCATCAATCCCATTTATCGTGCCGCCGGGATCAAACGGTTGGTGGTCTCCACGTATCAGGCGGTGTCCGGCGCGGGCATCAACGGTTTGCGGGAACTGGAGCAGCAGAGCCGCGACTATCTGGAGGGGCGCGACGGCACACCGGAGGTGTTCGCGCATCCCATTCCCTTCAATCTGATTCCACACATAGATATCTTTGTGGACGAGGACTATACCCGCGAGGAAATGAAGATGGTATGGGAGACGCGCAAGATATTCCATGCACCGGATATGCTCATTGCGCCCACCTGTGTGCGGGTGCCGGTATTCCGTAGCCATTCCGAGTCCATCAATATAGAGACAGAAAGACCGTTGAGCGTCGCCGCGGCGCGCGAACTGCTTAAATCCGCGGAGGGCATCGTATTACAGGACGATCCCGCGCAGAATCAATATCCCATGCCGCGGTATACCTCCGATAAGGATGAGGTGTTTGTGGGCCGCCTGCGCCGCGACCTGTCGGTGGATAACGGCATTGCCATGTGGGTAGCGGCCGATCAGATTCGCAAAGGAGCGGCCACCAACGCCATTCAAATCGCGGAGCGGGTAGTGGCCGATAACCTGTTTTAATGATTGAGGAGGCAAAAACGAGCCAATGAAAATACTGGTGCAGAAATTTGGAGGGACCTCGCTTAACACTGCCGAATCGCGGCGGCGGGTAGCCGATATCATCCGGGCTCACCGGGATGAGGGTTATGCCGTAGCGGTGGTGGTTTCCGCCATCGGCCGGCGCCATGATCCCTATGCCACCGATACCCTGCTGGATTTTTTAAAAAGCGTAAACCCGGATAACTCCCCGCGCGAGCAGGATATGATGCTGGCCTGCGGTGAGATCATCTCCGGAGTCATACTGTCCGCTCAATTATCGGCTTTCGGTATCGACAGTAAATTTTTCACCGGGGCCCAGGCCGGGGTCCACACGGACGGCAATTTTGGCGCAGCCCATATTCGCAATGTGGCTCCGCGGGCGGTAATGGAGTGCCTGCAGGAAGGCCGCGTAGCGGTGGTGGCCGGTTTTCAGGGCGTTTCCGGGGATGGGGAGCTCACCACGCTGGGCCGCGGGGGCAGCGATACCACCGCCGCCGCGCTGGCGGTAGCGCTCAATGCCGAGTGTATAGATATCTTTACCGACGTGGACGGCGTGATGACAGCCGATCCCCGCATCGTCAAGGACGCGCGGCTGATTGACGCCCTGACCTATAACGAGATATGTCAGCTGGCGCGCGAGGGCGCCAAAATTGTGCATCCCAGAGCGGTGGAGATTGCCATGCAAAAGGGCGTTCCCTTGCGGGTGCGCTCCACCTTTTCCGATTCTCGGGGCACCATGGTATCAGACCGCTGGGAGAGCGGAGCGGAGGAGGTTACCATTCGCCGTGATCGCCTGATCGCCGGTATAACCCATACCACGCAGATATCGCGTATCCGGGTGGAAAAGCCGGTGGAGGATACGCGCGGCGAGGCGGAACTCAAGGTCTTTAAGTCCATGGCGCAAGCCGGCATCAGCGTAGATTTTATCAATGTGCAGCCGGAAGCCATTTTGTACACCGTGGCGGCCGAGTCGGCCCACCGGGCCGCGGGGATTCTGCGGGAGCAGGGGATGGAACCGCAAATTGAAGCCGATTGCGCCAAGGTAGCCATTGTGGGCGCGGCTATGACGGGTATTCCCGGAGTTATGGCGCGGGTGGTGGAAGCCTTTCATGAGCAGGGCATTCCCATTTTGCAGTCCGGCGACTCCTACACCAACATCTGGTGTCTGGTAAAACGGGAATACATGGAGCAGGCGGTAATGGCGCTTCACGCCAAGTTCCAACTGGCGGATTAACGGGACCACAGTCGTCATGTTTATTCTTAAGGCGGCTGGGGCAGGTGGGGGATTAAGTAAATTAGGAGGGGAAAAAATGTTACAGGCTCAACTCTTGACGGCGATGGTGACGCCCTTTGACCGGGAACTGCACGTGGATTATGATAAGGCGGCGGATTTGGCCCGCTATCTGGTCCGGCAGGGCAGTCAGGGGCTGGTAGTGTGCGGCACTACCGGGGAATCACCTACGTTGAGCAAGGAAGAAAAGCTGGAGCTTTTCCGCTGTGTGCGGGCGGCAGTTCCGGGCGTACCGCTGTGGGCGGGGACCGGCTCCTACGATACCGCTGCCAGCGTGGCCCTGACCAAAGCCGCAGCCGCCACCGGAGTGGATGGGATACTGGCGGTGGCGCCGTATTACAACAAGCCCACCCAGGAGGGGCTGTACCAGCATTATAAGGCTATCGCCGGGGCCAGCGACCTGCCGGTGATGGTGTATAACATACCGGGGCGCAGTGTAATTAACATTCTGCCCGCCACCATGGCCCGGCTGGCCGAGATACAAAATATCAGGGCGCTCAAGGAAGCCACCGGCAATATGAATCAGATGGCGGAATTAAGGCGGGCGCTGCCCGAGGAGTTTGTGATTTATTCCGGAGACGATTCCATGACCCTGCCGATGCTGGCGCTGGGAGCGCAGGGCGTGGTGAGCGTGGCCGCGCACCTTATCGGCCCCGCCATGCGGGAAATGCTTGCGGCCTGGGAGGCCGGGGAGCGGGCCAAAGCATTGGAACTGCATTTGCAGCTCTATCCCGTGTTTACCGGGCTCTTTTTTACCACCAGCCCGGTGCCGGTGAAAACCGCGTTGAGTATGCTGGGGATGGAGATGGGCGGCTTCCGGCTGCCGCTGGTGGAGTTAGACCCGGCGGAGCGCGAGGTATTGGCAAAGCTGCTCAAAGACCACGGCATCATGGCATAAAAGCCCGGCGCAACTTCGGCCTTATTCATATTCTTCGATATAGTTACTTAGACGCTCGCCCGTAGCCAAAAGGCTGCGGGCTTTGTTTATCAGGGGTGATGGGTGGGACGACCCGGCATCACCTGCGGTTTCTTTTGGCGCACACTCCGTTGGGTGGGCGACGGTTGGCGGCAAAGCCGCGGCCTCGTCCGCATCCAATTCCAGATAAACGCGGTTATTGAGTTCCGCTTTCTTTTCGAGCTGTTCCAGAAAACACTTCCACAGGTAATCCTCCGCCGACAGCAGGCCGCCGTCCCGGAGACTATCATCCATTGCTTCAACGTAAATGCGGTCGTAATTCTTTATGAAGTGGGTGGTTATGCGGGATATAAAGCTTTTATTTTCTTTGGCCAGAGCCTTGCGCAAAGATTTGAGCGCTTCGGAATCGAGTTCGTTATCCTCCTTGCGCAGGGCCGACATCTGGGCCCGCAGTTCGATGATTTCCGGCGCGTCGCTGTAGTACTTGCCGGTGGAAGCCGCCGCAAAACCCTTATCGCCGCGCACAATCCCTACCGCCTCGCCGGTAAAGGGATAACGGCGTTCCTCCATATCGTCACAGAACACGCTCATCAGGTATTGGCCGGGCGCGTTTCGGGTGACGGTTATCTGACGGATGGTGCCTTCGATGCGGGTGCCGTCATAATCCAGCTTGCCCAGCCCGTGAATGCTGATATAATCCGGTTCGCAGCGGATATTGTTCGCGTCCGCCGCGATGCGGAAAAACTGGCGCGAACCGCTATCGCTTATCTTGCGGGGATAAGATTTTTTGCCGCTGTCCGCCCCCTGATAGAATTCGGTAAAATCGGCGTTCACATCATCGAGTGCTCCTTGCAGCACTCGAAAATCAACGATTTGCAGCGCGCGGTCCTGCTGGACCAGCTTTATCAGCAACTCATTGGCCGCGTCCTCGTCAAAGCGCGACTGATTGCGGTCATAGGCCGTGATATAGGCGGTGCGGTAATAGTTATAAATATAACGGTAAGCCCCGAAATAACGCCGCATAAGCGCTTCCTGAGGTTTGACCGGAAAGATGTTTACCTGAAAAACTTGATTCAAAGCTGAGCCAAGCCCCCTTTCTCATAAGCTATGATAGCAAAAAGAATAGAAAAATACAAAGCGCGAGCGGCACGCGGTGCGCTTAAATATAGCCCCGCCGTCCGCGCTGTATGGTAAAATATGCACATGAGGACGGAAAAAGACGAAGCGTGGGCATCGTGGGGACGGTGCGGCGGAGGTGTGCGATGGCGGCGAATATGGATGAGATTTTGCAAAAGTATTATCCCGGCTCGACATGGCGGGCGGGGCAGCGGGAAATAGTGGAGGCCATCATGGCGGGGCGCGACGTGCTGGCGGTGATGCCCACCGGGTACGGCAAGTCGCTGTGCTATCAGCTGCCCGCGGCGGTTCTGCCGGGGCTTACCCTGGTGATATCGCCGCTTATCGCGCTGATGAAGGATCAGGTGGAGGCTTTGCGCCGCATGGGGCTGCCGGCCGCTTATCTCAACCGCTCGCTGGACTCGCAGGGCTATCGCGATGTGCTGCGGCGCACCGGCCAGGGCGCGTACCGGCTGCTGTATATCGCGCCGGAGCGTTTGCGCAGCCCCCGGTTTTTGCGCTTGATGCAGGAAACGCCGGTGTCGCTGGTGGCGGTGGATGAAGCGCATTGCGTTTCGCTGTGGGGACATGATTTCCGCCCCGACTATATGCGCATCCGCGGCTTTGCGGAATCCCTGCCCAGCCGTCCGGTAATGGCCGCCCTTACCGCTACCGCCGGGGAGCGTACCCGCGCCGATATCATCGAGCAATTGGGGCTCAGGTCTCCATGTAAGCTATTTTTGAGCTTTGACCGCCCCAATCTCTATCTGGCGGTGGTGTATCCCCGGGACAAAAAGAAGTTTTTGCGCCGCTATCTGCAGCAGCACCGGGAGCAGAGCGGTATCATTTACTGTGCCACGCGCAACAGCGTGGATGAGCTGTGCCGTGAGCTCCGGGCCGAAGGGCTGCCGGCGCAGGGCTATCACGCCGCCCTCACCGGGGAGGAACGCCGGCGCAGCCAGGAGGGGTTTTTGTCCGGGCATAATAAGCTGATGGTGGCCACCAACGCTTTTGGCATGGGGATTGACAAAGCGGATGTGGGGTTTGTCATCCACTACCATATGCCGCTGTCGCTGGAAAGCTATTATCAGGAGGTGGGCCGGGCCGGGCGCAATGGCGAGCCTGCCGATTGCTTGCTGCTGTATGCCGAAAGGGATAGGGAGTTGGGCCGCCTGCTGATCGATCATTCGATGGATGACGAGGATAAAAAAAGCCGGCGCGAAATCAGTGAACGGCGCCGGCACAAATATCTTCAATTGGAGCGGATGAATGCTTACGCTCTGGAAAGGGGTTGCCTGCGCCGCCACATCATGGACTATTTCGGTGAAGTCAGCCCGCAGCGCTGCGGCAATTGCAGCGTATGCCTGGGGCATCCCGAGCAGGGCGATCTGCTGCGTGGACTAAGGAAATTATTCAAGCTGTCCTCTCCCCGGACGGGTAGGGGCTGTTAGTTAGCGGACATTGGCGGTTACCAGACCGGGCGTCACACCAGCGGCGCGCTGCCGGGTATGGGCTGTTGGCCGCCGCTTATTGGTGGTCACGCCCTGACAACGGAAAAACCAAAGCCTATCTGCCTATTACGATTACATCCGGCTCCGGGTCCTCCGTGGCTTCGGCCGGGGGTTCCACGGGCGGCGGGTCGGAAGAAGCATCCCCGTTTTCCGGCGCGGTGATGGCGTCGGCTTCGGTATTATCGGCGGGTTGTTCCTGTTCCTGCTCTTCGATGTACACCTTGCCGTCTATCCAGTCCACCTTGAGGCCCATCAGTTCGCTCAAGATGCGCAGGGGGACCATGGTGCGGTCGCCGATGATTTGCGGCGCAACGTCGGTGAGGTATTCCTTGGTGATATAGCCGGTGGCGCTTTCGGCGTCGGGGATGGACAGGGTTATCATGGGGTTGCCGATATACAGGTTAATGAAATAGTCGTCATATGCGATTTCCACGTAGCGGATGCTGGAGTACCACTCTACCCGCGCGCCGATGGTTTCCAGCACTCCCCGTACCGGGACCAGCGTGCGGTCATGGTAAATAATGGGTTGCTGATCGGCGAATTCCACCCGTTCGCCGTTGAAGTAGATTTCCGGCCCCGGATAGATGTTTTCATCGGCGTCGGCGGCCAGCGCCGGGAGGGATGTGGCTATTGCTATTAGCAGCACGGCGCTTAATAGCGTGAGCCACGCTGCGCTAAATTTTGTCCTTGTCATCACGCAACCTCCTGTCCTCTTACTTGCCGGAGGGGCTGTTTGTCCGCTGTCCGGTATGCTATATAATAGGCTTGCTTCTGAAAAAACTTTCACCTGCCAAGCTGCGTGGGGGGCTTGGCTTAGCTCGCGCCGCTTTCGGCTCTCTCCACCGCCTGCTCGATAACTCCCTTGACCTCGCTTTTGGGTATGCCCAGCGCCACCGCTAATTCGCCGTACAGCAGATCCTCGGCCTGTTTGAGGTAACGCTCGTCAGCCTGCCCGGGCTTTTTCCCGCTGTCGATGGACCGCTGCCGCTTGGTGTATACGGCTTTTATGAACTTCACCATATCAATGCATTCGTAAGCTTTGACCGCTTGCTGGTACATGTCGTTCAGCTGGCGCAGGTCGGTGGTGCCAAAATCGGTTTCCTGAAGCGAGCTGATTTGGTCGATGAGCTCCAAGGCGTCTTGCCTTGAGATGATGGGGCGCATGTATACCTTGGTTCCCACCGGCGCAAAGATGCGCACATCCGAGTATAACGGCAGGAGCGTATAATATGTTATGCCTTGCTTGGCGGTGGGCATATCCAGAGGGCCTACCATGTCGACGCGGCACACTCCGGTCTCCCCGTATATCACCAGGTCGCCCGCTTTAAACTTGACTTCCATTTTGCCTTTTCCTTTCCCACATAAACCTGTGGTGTCGGGCGCGAACAACAAAAAACGCGTGCTTTGGATTTGACCGTCGCCGGTCAAATCCGCACGCCGTAGTACTATTATAGCACTCTTTTTTCCGGGGAGTAAGCGTAAAATGAAAGGAGGATAGTAACGTTTTTTATAAAAAACCCCTTATTTTACTACTACGTTTACCAGTTTGCCGGGCACTACGATTACTTTCACTATTTCCTTGCCCGCAGTGTATTCCTGAATCTTGGGGCTGGTCAGCGCGATGTGTTCCAGCTCTTCCTTGCTGCTGTCGGTGGGCACCGTCAGGCGGTCGCGCACCTTGCCGCTGATTTGGAGGACGATCTCGATCTCGTCCTGAAACAGGGCGGATTCGTCCCAGACGGGCCAGCCCTGCAGGCAGATGCTGTCCCCGTGGCCGCACCGGCTCCATAATTCCTCACAGAAATGAGGCGCAAAGGGGGACAGCAACAGCATCATGCTGTCCAGGGCTTCCTTGAGTACCGGCAGGTCGAGCTCGGCGCTGTCGCTATAGGCATAAAGCGTGTTGCACAGCTCCATGATGGCGCTGATGGCGGTGTTGAAGTTAAAACGCCCGTTTAAGTCCCCGGTCACCTTTTTGATGGTGGAATGGGTCTTAAAACGCAGCTTCTGGGCGTCGGCGTCCAACTGCTCAAATTGCGCGGGCAGGTTTACATAGCGGATATCGTCCGCGTATCCGGTCACCAGCCGCCACACGCGGTTTAAGAAACGGTAGCAGCCCTCCACGCCCTGGTCGCTCCATTCCAGATCGCGCTCCGGCGGGGCGGCAAACAGGATGAACAGGCGCGCGGTATCGGCGCCGTATTTTTTGATGATCTCTTCGGGAGAGACGACATTGCCCTTGGATTTGGACATCTTGCCGCCTTCCTTCAATACCATGCCCTGGGTGAGCAGGTTTTCAAAAGGCTCGGGACAGGAGATGAGGCCCTCGTCCTGCAAAAATTTGGTGAAGAAGCGGGCATACATCAGGTGCAGGATGGCGTGCTCCACCCCGCCGATATACTGGTCCACCTCCATCCAGTAGTCGGTGGCGGCCCGGTCAAAGGGCAAACGGGCGTTATGGGGGTCGGTGAAGCGGGCGAAATACCAGGAGGAACACACAAAGGTGTCCATGGTATCGGTCTCACGCCGCGCCGGTTTACCGCAGCCGGGGCAGGTGGTCTTATGGAAAGCTTCCACGTAATTCAGGGGGGATTCGCCGCTGGGACGGAATTCCACGTCCTCCGGCAGCCGTACCGGCAAGTCCTCGTAGGGCACCGGCACCTCGCCGCAATCCTCGCAGTAGATGATGGGGATGGGCGCTCCCCAGTAGCGCTGGCGGGAGATGAGCCAGTCGCGCAGGCGGAAATTCACCGTGCCGCCGCCGATACCCTTTGCGGCAAAAAACTTGATGATGGCCTGCTGGCCGTCCTCGACGGTAAAACCGCTGTGGGGGCCGGAATTGACCATGTTGCCGGGCCCCACATAGGCTTCGGTCATGGCCCCGCCATCGGAAGGGGAGGTGTCGGATTGGATTACCACCCGGATGGGGATATCGTATTTGCGGGCAAAATCAAAGTCGCGCTGATCGTGCGCCGGTACCGCCATGATGGCGCCGGTGCCATAATCCATCATTACATAGTTGGCAATCCAGATGGGGATGCGCTCCTGGTTGACCGGATTTATGGCCCAGGCCCCGGTGAATACGCCTTCCTTTTCGGTGTCGGCGGAACTGCGGGCCACGTCGCTGACAAACTGCATGCGGTCGATGAAATCGCGCACCGCTTCTTCCTGCGGGGTGCCCTTAGCCAGCACCGGCACCAGAGGATGCTCGGGGGCCAGCACCATATAAGTTACGCCGTAAACGGTGTCGGCGCGGGTGGTAAACACGGTCAGGCCTTGGTCATGGCCCTCGATGGGCAGGGTGAACTGACAGCCCTCGGAGCGGCCTATCCAGTTGCGCTGCATGATCTTTACCTTATCCGGCCAGCCCGGCAGGGTTTCCAGGTCATCCAGCAGCCGCTGGGCATAATCGGTTATTTTGAAAAACCATTGGTTGAGCTTTTTCTTTTCCACCGTGGCCTCGCAGCGCTCGCAGCACCCGTCCACCACCTGCTCGTTAGCCAGCACCGTGGCGCAGGAGGGGCACCAGTTTACCGGCGCTTCGCGTTTGTAGGCCAGCCCCTTATCGTACAGCAGGCGGAATATCCACTGGGTAAACTTGTAATAATCGGGCTTACAGGTAGCCAGCTCGCGGTCCCAGTCGTAGCTGATGCCCAGCGTTTTGAGCTGCTCTTTCATATTCTCTATGTTGGCGTACGTCCAGCGCGCGGGATGCGCTCCCTGCTTGATGGCTGCGTTTTCCGCCGGCAGGCCAAAGGAATCCCACCCCATGGGGTGCAGTACGTTATAGCCGTTCATGGCCTTGAAACGGGCGATGACATCACCGATGGCGTAATTGCGCACATGCCCCATATGCAAATTGCCGGAAGGGTAAGGGAACATCTCCAGAACATAGTATTTGGGCTTGGCCGCATCCTCCGTCACCTTGAAATAGCCGTTATCCTCCCAGGACTGCTGCCATTTAGCCTCAATTTCCGCTGGCCGGTACATGTTTTCCATAAATTCCATCCTCCCTGTTAAATGAAACACCTTCACCCTTAAAGAGGTGAAGGAATCGATGCCGTTTACCAATACTGCGTGGGCCTTCATCCCCAGCTACACAGGGTATTTTAGCCACTAATGATGTAAAAGTCAAGCCAGCTTGGGATAAAAAGAGATTTTAAGCGCCTATTGTAAGTTTTCATTTATTTTTTGCCCGTTGTGTAATAAAATAGGGGGACAGGAACAAGATGGCATGATCGGTTGTTTGCAAAGGGTTGGCCGGTATGAAAAAAACAAGCGCCATTCTGGAATCGAAAACCCGGATACCACGTTCTTCCTCATCATTTTTGCGCCGCAGCCGCTTATTGGAAAAGCTGGATAATGAGGAAGATAAGCTGGTGGTTTTGAACGCCGCCGCAGGCTATGGCAAGTCGGTGCTGCTGGCTCATTATGCGCGTTATGCGCGATGTGGCTGCGCCTGGTATCATCTGGGCAGCACCGATAATGGCTTGATGGTGTTCGTTCAATACCTTTGTGTGGCCATAAAACGCGTGGTGCCGGCGTTTGATTTTGATGCCGTCGGCTGGTTCGGGTATATGCCGGATGAAGAGCGGATGCATCACAACGCGCAAGAATTTGCCCTGCAGCTGTCCGCCGCCGCGGAGGACGGGCTGGTGCTGGTGTTGGACGATTTTCAGGAGATCAACAGCGAGCAGGTGCATGCCTTTATCGGCCTGTTGCTGCAATTTACCCCGGAGCGGATACGCTTTTTCATTTCTACCAAAGGCGCGCCGCCGCGTTTTCTGCCGACCTATCAGTTAAAGGGCACGGGGAAGCTTATAACCCGCGATGACCTGTGCTTTCGCACCGAGGAAGTGGACGAGATATTTCGCGATTTGGTGCCCGAGGCCTACATCGCCACCATCACCCGCACGGTGCAGGAAAAAACGGAGGGCTGGCCCGCCGGGGTGATGTTTACCGTGCTGTATTTCCAACAGCATCGCGTACCGGTCAGCGACCGCGATTTGGTGGTGTTGTATAACCGCAGCGCAGTACATGACTATTTCCTGCACGAAATCTACAGCAAGCTGTCTTTTGACCTGCAGCAATTCCTGGTCCACACTTCGGTGCTGGATTTCCTCGCTCCCGATATCTGCAACAGCATCATGGGCATCACTGACGCGCACAGCATTCTGCAATACCTGGAGCAGGAGAACCTTTTCCTCTACCAGATGGGCACGGCGGACCGTTTTTACCGCTATCACTTGTTGTTCCGCGAATTCCTGCAGGCGCAGCTCAGGCCGGAGCTGCGGCAGGAACTGTTGGACAGTGCGGCCACTTTTTATCTGCGTACTAATAATAAGGAACAGTCGGTGGAGTACGCTATGGCCGGCGGCAATCTAGAAATGATGCAGTATGCCATGGAAACCGCCGGCGATTATATGCTGGAACAAGGCAAGCTGGCTACTTTGGGCCGTTGGATATCTTATCTGGAGGCCAAGGAGGTCAACTTTACCGCTCAGAATATGCTCATAATGGGCCGCTATTATTATCGCACCGGCAATCCCGCGCGGGCGATGAGCTGTATCGAGCAGGCCCTGCCGATGTTTTTAAGCGCCATGGACGAGCGCGGCTATAGCCGCTGTACGCTGGAAAAGGCCAAGCTGCTGCGGGATGTGGCCTCCCATCGGGAAAGCCTGGAAGTGCTGCGCCAGCTGAGCAAGCGATTTGAGGGCAGAAAGACGGACCTGCGCTATGAAGCCGCCAGCGAGATAATGTATGATATGGTGCTGCTGTCGGATTATAAGGCGGCACGGCAGTTGAGTGAGGAAATGCTGGTCAGCGCGCGCAAGGAGGGCAACCGGCGGGCAGAGTATGTCATGCTGCGCTCCCGGGCTGCGGTGGGCTTCTTCCTGGGCGAATACGCCCAGGCGGTTAAGGACTATCAGGAAGCAGCAGCCCTCGAAATAGAGGGCGACAGCCGCACTGCCCTGCGCGAGCGCCTGTCGGCGGACATGTATATCGCCATAATCAAGTTGTTCGCGGCTGATTTTACCGGCGCCGAGGAAATAATCCGCCGCGAAGTGGAGCGGAGGCACAGCAAAAATATCCGGGAGGACCTCTGGCTTATCTATCTGGTGCAGGCCGTGCTTTACCGCCTGCATCGTTTTTGGCGCGCCCCTGCCTGCACCGCGGAGGAAGCGGAGCAACGCATGAACAGCGCGCTGGAGAAGGCGGAAAGACATGCTACATATTTCAAAGAAAACAGGGTCTTTCGGGACTATGTGCTGCTCCTCAGCGAGTTGGACCAGGTGTTTAAACAGAACAAGATCAGCCGCGCCCGCGCGGCGGAAATGATTGCGGTGGCCGAAGCCCATTCCCGCCTGACCGGCAAAATCGTTACCGCCTGCCTGGTGCACTGGTATGCCAATGCCGGCGAGGACTCCGCCGTGCGCCGCTTCGGCCAGGCCTTGCTGAAAAAGGCGGAACAGGAGACCTTTTTTACCGCCATGGTGCGCATGCATCTGATTATGGTGTGGCAGCGGGAAGGCAATGAAGCCGAGGCGGTAAGCCAAGCGCGGCAGTTTTTCACCTATGCCTCCGCCAACAATCTATTCCTGCTGCTGTTGTTGAGCGGGCGCACCGGAGTTTTAGTCAATATTGCCATGCAGGGGCGCATGGAACCGGCCCTGGTGGAATCGCTCACCCAATCCGAGGACCCCTCGCGCCAGCTGCGGGTAAACTGCTTCGGTGCCTTTGAAGCCTGGCTGCCGGGGGAAAAGCGGCCCATAAAATGGCGCACCAAAAAGGCGCTGGAGCTCTTTGCCTTCCTGTTTCATCTCCAGGGGCAGCCGGTGGAAAAGGAAAGGCTGCTGGTGAGCCTGTGGCCGGAGCACAGCAGCGAAAGCGCCACCGCGTTGCTGCATACCACCCTGTACGGCATACGCAAGCAATTACAGCCCGGTGAATTGGATGATATTATCGTATATAGCGACAAACGCTATCATATGCGGATGAATCGCGTCCGCTCCGATTACGCGGAACTGGAAGCCGTGTGCCGGGCTGCCGAGCGCCGGGAGTGGAGCTATGTGGAGTCCCACTGGGGAGCGATAACCCATTATCAGGGCAGTTATCTGCACAATATCGACGCCGAATGGAGCGACAGCCGCCGCAATTGGTTCGAGACCATGTATATCAGGCTGTGCCAGCAGCTGGCCAGGGTACACATGGGGCACAGCCGCTACGAGGAAGCGGCGCAGCTGCTGAAGCGGGCTATCGAGGTGGACGCGTACGCGGAACAGCTCTATGCGCTGCTGTTTGAATGCCTGTCCATGCTGGGCGATTATAAAAATGTGCGCGAGTATTATCAGCGCTTGGGAAGGTTATTGCGGGATGAACTGGATGCGGAGCCTTCCGCTCAGACCACCGCCATATTCGACCAATGCATGAAAGGCGGGGTCTCCCTGTCGGCCACGGTTTAAAATCTTTTAGAAGGAGAGAGCTGATGAGCTTACCCCCCTATACCGGTTATGAGGGATATATCGCCGACGTGCTGCGCCTGGGGGAACTGCGCTTTGGCGCGCTGGGGGTGGAAAACATGGCCTCCGGCGAGGAAGCCGATGCCGACGCCATAGCCGCGTTTATGGAGCACATGCGGCAGCGGGCTGAAGCGTCCGGACAGGCGGGGGTGTTTCTGCCCCTGGATTACCTGTTCTGGGCTTTTGAGCTGAACGCTTTTGAACGCCATTGCGTGACCATGGCGCTGCTGCCGGAGCTGGATCAGCGCTTTGCCCTGGCCTGCGAGGAACTGCTCAACGATCCCGACGCGCACCATATTTCCGTGGGGCTCGCGCTGCGCCTGTATGACCGACCCTGCCGCCGCAGCGATATCGGCCCTTGCTCCAAGCTTGCGCGCTATTTTTTCCGCCCCGAAAACGCCGCGGGGCTTTTTACCCCGCTGCGGCTGGATGAACGCATCTTAAGTTTCATCTTCGACGCCGTTGCCGATGACCCGGAACTGGTGCCCTGGCTTACGCGGCAGGAGCCCGAACCCACGCCCAAGGCGGAAACCGGCGTCAGCGCGGAACTGTGGCGTTATGTTGAAACCTCCGGCGGTATGCCGCCGGTACTGTTTTTCCTCCACGGCCCCGAGGGAGTGGGCAAAAAACGCGGCATCCGGCAGTTCTGCCATGAAGCCGATATGCCCCTGCTGCTGGTGGACAGCGCGCTTTTGCGCCGCGCCGGCGGCAGCCGTTTGAACCACCGCATCCTGCGGGAATGTATGCTGCACCGTGCGGCCCTGGCTGTGTGCGATGCATTGCCACCGTATAAAGACGATGAATATGAAGAAAATGTCTATTCGCTGCTGAACGCCGCATTAAAATACTGTACCCCCGCCTTTATGACCTCGCTTAAGGAGTGGTATCCCGACCCGCAAAAGCTGGGGGCGGGCGTGGCGGCGGTGAAGCTTGAGCTTCCCGATAATTTGGAGCGCACCCGGCTGTGGCCCGCGCTGGCCGCCGGTTTTGAACTCTCCGGGGAGGTGGATTTAATGGAAGCCGCCAACACCTGGGCCTTTACCCCCGGGCAGATGATTCGGGCGCTGCAAGCCGCCCGGGAGGCCGCGCGCCTGGCAGGCAGCCCCAGCATCGGCCCCGCCCACCTGCGCCGCGGCTGTCACGCCCAACTCACGCGCCCCATGGGCCGCAAAGCGGTAAAAATAAATATCGGCTTCGATTGGGATGACCTTATCCTGCCGCCGTGGTCCAAAAAAATGCTGCAACAAGCGTGCGACCAGGTGCGCCACAACCACACCGTATTTGACCGCTGGGGCTTTCGCCGCCGCCTGCCCTACGGCACCGGCTTATCGCTGCTGTTTACCGGCCCTCCCGGTACCGGCAAGACCATGGCCGCTCAGATAGTGGCCGGGCGGTTGGGGCTGGAACTATATAAAGTGAACCTGGCGGGAGTGGTGAGCAAATATATCGGTGAGACCGAAAAGAACCTGGAAGAGATATTTGACGATGCCGGCCAGCGCCAGGCCATCCTCTTTTTTGATGAAGCCGACGTGCTGTTTGGCAAGCGCACCGAGATGAAGGAAGCCAACGACAAGTACAACAACATGGAGGCCGCGTTTTTGCTGCAAAAAATGGAGGAATACGACGGCATCGTGATTCTGGCCACCAATTATATGCAAAACTTTGACGAAGCCTTTAAGCGGCGCTTGAAATATGTGATAGATTTCCCCTTTCCCGACCGCAATTACCGCGAGCTGCTGTGGAAGAGCGTGTTTCCTCCCGCCACGCCGCTCAAAAGCGACATCGATATCGACTATCTGGCCGGGCGCTTTGAATTATCCGGCAGCAATATAAAAAACATTGCCGTCAACGCCGCGTTTGCCGCCGCCATCGCCGGTGGGGAAGTGGGGATGCGGGAGATCGTGGCGTCCATCCGCCAGGAACTGGCTAAGGGCGGCAAGGTGTTGAACCGCGAAGACTTTGGCGAGTACCGCATGCTGCTGGAGGAACCGTAAAGAAGGTGAGCGCGATGAAAGACGAAACGTTAAGGCGCGAGGAATGGCACGCCTCGGAAGGGCAGATAAGGGAGCGCGCGGTATTTGGCCCCCGTTTTCCCGAATATCGGACCACCGCAGTAGCCGAACAGGAGCCGGAGCCTACCCAAGCTGCCCGCAAGCAAAAAAAAACGCGCCGGGCACGGCGCGCCGGCAGCCGGGCCAAACGCGCGGCCGCCCGGGCGCGGGATTCTGAAAACACCGCTGCCCAGCCGCCGCAGAAGCTGGCGGAGTGGGGAAACTCCTACGGCAAAATATCCGCCGGCTTGGACGAGCATCAAAACTTTGTCATGGTAGCCACCAAACAGCGCAACCAGGGGCTCAAGACCCCGCCCCAGGACAGCCGCCGCATCAACGCCGATAATATGGACGGGCTGAAGGGTCAGCCCGGAACCTTCAGCGTGAATCAGGGCCCCGGCGAAGAACACAGCGCCGTGGCTTATCAGGAGGACAAAAACAAAAGCGCCCCCTTCATGGCCGGGCGCATCCGCGGCATGATGCGGGTGCAGGATCATCTGGAGCTGCCGCAGGCGGTGATGCCCTTTATGAATGACTGCGAGCAACGCGCTGAACTGGCCGCCCTGCGGGAGCAAGCGCACCAGTCAGGCCCCGGCGGCGAGAGGACCGCCCAAAACCAAAGCCGCCGCCGCATGGAATACCTGCAAGCCGAGCTCACGCGCAAGGAACAGCTACAGCGCGACTTCATGCAAAAACTGGCCCAGGCCATCGCCGCCACCCGTACCGATGGCAGGGAAAGCACCCCTGACGACGGCGGCTTTTTGGCCTTCCTCAGCCGTCTCCTGGGCGGCGATGACGCGGGGGCCACCGAGGGCGAGGATGAAAACAACGAAGAAGAAGAGGGATAGCCGCCGCCCGCGCTCCGGGCACGGTGTCCCTGGCTTAATTCGCCGTCTTTACGACGAATGCTCACTTTTTGTTAAGTGAAGAGCGATCATTACTAAGCGATTTTAAGGGTCAGGCTCTTTAAATGGTAAAACTGAGCTTTGAGGGCTATAGGACAGTCTTTGGGCGCACGGTGAGTGGTCACTTATTGTAAGTTAAATGGTCATTTGTTGTTAAGTGCCCGTTTTTTTTGTTAAGTGGCCCCATCTCCTTGACGCTTGGTCGGCCGGCGCGCTGCGCGCCCCTGCCATTATCCCGGTTACGTTCGCTAAATATAGCGGCGACCCATGGTGGCCCGCCCTGGTTCGGATGCGCTGCGCACCCCTATGCTATATTATGTTACATTTGTGGACGGCG